>CALRQQ020000015.1:0-20133 GCA_943370345.1 Chitinophaga pinensis | reverse complement strand
AAAGTGGACAGCCTGGAAAATGTAAAGCAACAGGATACCAGTTCGGTCCGTCAGAATGAGCTGATGAAAATACTTGTTGCGGCAGACAGTCAGAAAACTTCTTTATTAATTCCGTTACAGAAAGAATATGATTCACTGCAGGCTGTTCTAACCAAATAACCTGACTGCACCTGTCCCATACTAAAGCCGTACAGAATCGATATGGTACGGTAACACAGCTACAGCCCGGCCCTGCCGCCCGGGCATATGATCCAAATAAACCTTTCCGAAGTTGCGGCTCATGTTTATTTTCCCCGCAAATACCGAACTTTAATTCCGCCCGCATTTATCCGGAGACAATCCCGGCAATCATTCGCGGGTTACAACCAGCCCAAGTGTATTGTTTCACCTGCTTAAAATAAGGAGGTAAACAATGAAAGCATTACAGGCATCCCTTCGTTTCCTGGTCATCCTGTGTGTTCCGGGAATGATTTTGGCCCAAAAAGGGTCATCCATCGTGATCCATGATAATACAGCCGCGTCCAATGGCGGGGAAAATGCCACTTCCTCTCTCCGGAAAGAGATCGCCTCGGCCCTGAACCGGGAGAAGCCCTGCACCGACCTGATGGATGATGAAGATATCCGGAATGTACTGGAGAGTGAACGGGAAAAGAACCTGCTCGAGGGAGGTGACCCGCAACAGGTATTGACCGATATCGGTAACCTGATGGGCGCCAGTTATGTCATGAGCGTATCGGCTACTCCAGGTCCGGGAAGCAGTACCACCTATACCGTATTTGTGATGGACCCAAAGACCGCGACCACAATAGCCCGGCAAACGGGCACTGACCCCAAACAGATCGCCGATAATATTGCCCGGCAGCTGGGCCCCAATTTGTCCGACGAATGCAACCCGCATTGGGTTGGACAAATAAAATACACATACTCCTCAAACGACACAAAGACAACCAATGATGCGGGAGCCATGCATGCCGGCACCCGGAATACTAAACGCAGCAGTACCGAGACCTTTTCGGCCCAAAGCAATATCGTTGCGATCCTCTTGCCACCCAAATCCGGTACCACCGTATCAGCCAATAAAACCATCGCCAGGGTATGGATGCGGATGAATACATTAGCGGAAAAGAAACAGGAAACAGTGGGTGAAATCTACTGCAGACTCAGGGGTGAGAATCCGAAATGGAAAGGCTATAGTTTGTCCTACACCGAAACCACCACACAGACCGGCGGTGGAGCGGATAATCTGCCCGTGTATATCTCCATCGACAAGGAGGGTAATTACAAGATCGTGGTCAATACCCCCGGGGCAACCCTGCTCGGCAAGTTTGAAACCAGCCGTTCAGAGACCGGTTGTACTGAAGAAAATCCACCCCAAAAAAATGCAGTCAGCATGCCCGAACAAAAAACCGATCCCTCCGGATTTGATGTAAGCGGGAAAACCGATCCGAAAAACAGGGATTCCCTGGCTGGCTCAAAGACAATGCCTGATGGAAAAACAAAAATTACCTGGCAGCTGCGGTTGGTAAAACCAAAAGCAAAAAAATAATCTCATTCCTTCATTCTTATAATCATGAGGTTGCAATAACAGGAACAGGACCGAGCTGGCTTTATCAGTCAAAACGCACTTACAGAAACTCAACAAATCAGGAAATATCGGGGGGAAATGGATATATTTAATATCAAGAGGCGTACTATGGTCAATTTTCAGGAACGTGTGTTGCATTACCCCGGGTATTGTAAACAGTTTAGTTGTGGTGATTCCCTGATTACCATATTCAACTGCCCGCCGGAAGCACGGTTGATGAAAGAGAAATTTGCAGACCTCTGGAGTCATGAGAATTATATCTTTTATGTACTGGAAGGAAAAAAAGTATGGCATACCGCCCATGGCTCATACGAGATCAGCGCCGGCAGTTGTGTTCTTGTGCGAAAAGGCGCGTGGATCCTCGAACAGTTTTTTGATATCGGCTTTTGTCTCGTACTGTTTTTTATTCCCGATCAGTTTATTTGCGATACATTAAAGAGCCGGTCAGTACCCATTCCTAATTCTGGCAAACAATATAGTTCCGTAATACCGATTGAAGCCACCGAAACATTGAAATCATTTTTTATTTCGATGTATGCTTATTTTTCCAATACAACCAGTCCTGACCCCTCCCTGCTGGAATTGAAATTCAGGGAATTGATTTTAAACATTGCAGACAACCGCGACAATGCAGAGCTGCTCTCCTACTTCTGCTCTATCACGAATGAGCCCCAGGCTCTTTCACTGGAAAGAGCGATGCATGATAACTACTGTTTTAATTTGAAAATGGAACAATATGCCGTCCTGTGCAACAGGAGTCTGTCTGCCTTTAAGCGGGATTTTCAGAAACAGTTTAACACGACCCCGGGCAAATGGCTGCTCGAAAAACGGCTACAACATTCGCTGACCCTGTTAAAAAACAGCAGCAAGACCGTAGCAGAAGCCGCTTTCGAGAGCGGATTCGAAAACAACTCCCATTTCAGCCGCTGTTTTAAACAGCGCTTCGGCTTCACCCCTATGGAAGCAAGACAATCATTGGTTTCCTGAGCCTGTCAGCAAAACAGGTGGACCTCAGAGCAAAGACCGGTTTGATTACAGGCATTATTTTCGACCAGTAATAAACAGTTGTTTTTTCTTACCTCTAAACCATTTAACCATGAATCCAAACAAAGCACTTTGGGAGAAAGGTGATTTTACAAAAATCGCCGATACGATGCGTGAAAGTTCTGCCGCCCTCGTTGCTAAACTCGGTATCACCCCTGGAATGAAAATCTTAGATGTCGGCTGCGGAGATGGCGACACCGCCATACCTGCTGCAAAACTGGGAGGCCAGGTAACGGGCCTTGACATTGCCCACAACCTGGTGGAAGCCGGTAATCTGCGGGCAAAAACTGAAGGCGTGGCGGGCTCCTGTAAAATTCTGGAAGGAGATGTGATGGATATGAAGGAGCTGAATAATGAATCCTTTGATCTTGTCATAAGTATTTTTGGCGCCATGTTTGCCCCCCGCCCTCTGGATACCGCAAAAGAAATGGTACGTGTCACCCGCAAAGGCGGCCGTATTGTGATGGGCAACTGGATACCCGGCGATCCCACCCTGGTGGCACAGATCCTGAAGATCAGTTCAGCCTATACGCCCGCACCACCGGAAGGGTTCATCAGTCCGATGCGCTGGGGAGTGGAAGAAGAAGTGATCGGTCGTTTTGAAAACGCGGGAATTGCAAAAGAGCATATTTCCTTTTCCCGGGAAACGTTTACGTTCCAGGCAGATTATGCACCAGCTGTGTTGGTCAGCAATTTCAAAAATTATTATGGCCCTACCATGAATGCTTTTGAAGCCGCTGATAAAAACGGAAATGCAGGCGCATTGCAGCAGGAACTGGAAGATCTGTTCAATAGCCAGAATCAAAGCGGGAATGAAAACAGCACCTCTATTCCGGCCACCTTTTTAAAGGTGACCGTACACTGCCCATAAGCAGTAAGGCAGGGTCCGCAGTCGCGTACCCTGCCTTATAAAAAAAATATACTCCAACCGGAACATCAAGATGACAATGTACCGGTCTCCATCCTCTTTAGCAACAGAATGACCTCCGGTGATATGGATACTCCGGATGGCGATTCCCGGCTTTCTCCGCTTACTTCATTACAGTATCGTAATTCAACTAAGGCCTCCTGTTTTTAGGGGATATTTATGCCTGTTCCCGGTAATATTATTCAAAAAAATCATTGTTTTAAAGGATACCTGTACCTGACAAAGCGATCTATGTTTACATAAATATTAGTGTAACCTTTAATCGTTAAACAATGAAAAAAATAATTCTGCTGACATCGCTCTGCTGCGGTGTCATGATCATTCAGGCACAAAAGACCTTACCGGCCGGGACAAGGATCCAGGCAATGAACCGCCCTGTTTCGTTATCCTTATATGATAAATTAAAAAGTGTAGTCCCTGCAGGCCGGCAGGCTGCTTTCAGCGGCACATTCAACCCGGGCCCGATCGTCCGCAATATCGGGGGCGTAAATGTTACATCCACCGCTGTGATCAACGGGAATAATACGGATAATATCTCTACCCGTCCAAGCCCGGGCTCCGCGCAAAACAGTATTGAGAACGGTTTTGAATGTACGACCAGCCGTGAATCTGTTACAGCAGACAGCAAAAGCTTTATGAGTGTAACAGCCAATGGCGATGGTATTTATCCGGGAGCCATTTATAATTTCAGTGATTTCATGAACGGCAATTTTCTGAAAGAAGTGGGGGTTGGCAAACGGAACCCCATCCAGATCTTTACCAATAACCTGGCCAACAGCAGCGGAGATGTTTCTGTCACTGTTAACAATCCAAACTCTGCAAGTATTTATTCCTCAATCGCCAACCTGGTGAGGAACAATTCCACAACCAATGTATCTGCCACGCAGATCGGTCAGTATATCTATTCACAAAACCAGGCCAACCTGTTACTGAATATTTCCGGCGGCGGTGCTTATAGCGGATTCTCTGCCAGTGCGGGATTCACACTGAACAAACAAGCAAACCGGATCTACTTGACCTGTGATTTTAAAATTCCTCTGTATACACTCTATACCAATTTCCCGGCCACCGGCTTCCTGAGCGACCCCAACCTGGAAAGAACGCCCAATCTGGTGCTGGTGAATAGTGTGACCTATGGTACACGTGTATTGGTGAATATAGATATTGATGAAAACTCACTGAGCACTGAAACTACAGCCAAATTCAAATACGGCGACCCCACCAAGGCCGGTTTCAATGTGGACCTCAAGTTTCTGACTGATAATAAGAGTATCAAACATATTGTAAATACCTATGTGGTAGGTGCCAAACCACAGAATCTGGGCAATCCGACTACGGTGGAGCAGGTATTGAGTTTTGTGGATGCCTGTATCAAAAATACCAACTACCAGACTGCGCGCCCCATCACCTATACGCTTTCCACGATGGGCGGCGACCTGATCGGTATCAAAAGCGCTACAGATGAGTATGTAGTAAAGAACTGTGTGCCTAAACAATCCCAGTTCTACATCTCAGATGTATCAGTGATGGTGTCTACCAAAGGCAACTACAAAGAATCCGGCTCCAATGCCTCATTCAAACTGTATGCAGTCAATGGCAGTAAACTGATCGCATCGGCCCCCAACAACAATGGGCAGATGGGCCCCAACAGTGACAATACGGTCGGACTGACCATGAGTGGTGCTGTACTGATGAACGATCTGACCATCGGAAAAAATTTCCTGGATATCGCACTGGACAGACCCAACTGTGTATTCAGTTGCGATGACTGGGAAGTGGACAATATTATGATCACCATGAATTTCAAAGACGAAAAAGGGACACCGCTCCCGAGAAAAGTATTTACCGTTTGTACTTCCGCCTTTGTACTGCAGAAAGGAAAACTGTTACGACTGGAATTTGACGGAAACTACAGACCCCTGTCTCAAAACCTATACTAAACCTGCCGCAAATAAAAAAACCGTAAGTTCCTGCTTACGGTTTTTTTATACCCCGCCGTGAAAACCTTTTTCTTACCCCCCCCCCTTGCATCTGACATTTTGCTCAGCACAGCCAAGGATGCAGGCCTGCGATACATTTTGTACATTCATACGACTACCTTTACCAACTAACGAAAAGTTGCCTGCACATGAAAAAGATCCTTTTGGGCATACTGTTGCTTGCCGGCGGAATGGCTTCCGCCCAACTGTATGTAACAAACCTCCGGACAGAAAATTGGCAAGACCCGATCTGTATTGATGCCACCCAACCCCGCTTCAGCTGGCAACTGAACATTCCCGCCCGCAATACCATGCAAACAGCCTATGAACTGAAACTAATGCTGGATAAAAAAACCATCTGGCAGACGGGTAAGACCAGCAGTCCCCAATCCGTTTTTATTTCCTACCAGGGAACTTCGCTGGAAAGCAACCAGCTATATCACTGGCAGGTACGGGTATGGGATAACCAGGGCAAGACCAGTGCGTGGAGCAAGCCCGCTTTTTTTAAAACCGGGTTGTTGCATTCAACCGACTGGAAGGCCAGCTGGATCGAAGCCGGCTTTAAGGAAGACAGTATCAATCGTCCCGCCCAGTACTTCCGCAAGCCTTTTTCCCTGAATAAAAAAATTAAATCCGCTACGGCTTATATCACTTCGTTGGGAATGTACGAAGCACATCTGAACGGTAAACGGATCGGCGATGCATACCTGACACCGGGCTGGACCAGTTACAATAAACGGCTGCAATACCAGGCCTATGATATTACTGGTTTACTCCAATCAGGGGAGAATGCCATTGGGGTAACCCTGGGTAATGGTTGGTACCGAGGCTTCCTGGCCTGGGATGATCATAAAAATATTTATGGAAAGAAACCGGCCCTGCTGATGCAGGTCATGATCAGTTTTACCGATGGCAGCCAATCCCTCATTACAAGCGATGACAGCTGGCAAAGCAGTACCGGTCCGATCCGATACTCCGAGATCTATCATGGAGAAACCTATGATGCCCGGGCAGAAATGAACGGATGGGCTAATCCTGGTTATACGGCTGCCGGTTGGGTGAATGCAAAAAAAGCAATCGTAACAGAGCGACCCATCATCGCCACGATCAATGAACCCATCCGGAAGCATGAACACTTTAAACCCCTCAGGATCTTTAGGACACCCAATGGAGAGCTGGTAGCTGATTTTGGTCAAAACCTCGTAGGTTGGGTGGAATTAAAAGTAAAAGGCAATGCCGGAGACCAGGTCCTGATCTCACATACTGAAGTACTAGACAAAGCCGGAAATTTTTATACGGCCAATCTGCGGGCCGCTAAACAACAAAACAGATTTATTCTCAAAGGGGGTGGTGAGGAGTTCTTTGAACCGCATTTCACCTTCCAGGGTTTTCGCTATATCAAAGTGGAAGGATTCCCGGGTGAACTGACCGCCGATAACCTTACTGCCGTAGCGCTTTACTCCGATATGCCACCCACCGGTACGTTTACCAGTTCGAATAAACTGATCAATCAACTGCAGCATAATATTCAATGGGGACAAAAAGGAAACTTCCTGGATGTACCCACTGATTGTCCGCAACGGGATGAGCGACTGGGCTGGACCGGTGATGCACAGGTGTTTTCACGCACAGCTGCTTTTAATTTCGGGGTCAATAATTTCTTTGCCAAATGGCTGAAGGATGTGGCGGCTGATCAGCTGGAGAATGGCAGTGTTCCCTTTGTCATTCCCAATGTACTGGGTGCAGGTTCTGCCGGATCCACAGGCTGGGCCGATGCAGCCACCATCATTCCCTGGACCATGTACCTGGCCTATGGTGATAAAAAAATACTGGAAGATCAGTACCCCAGCATGAAAGCCTGGCAGGGCTTTATGGAAAAAAACAGCAAGGACGATCTCTGGGCCACCGGTTTTCATTTTGGCGACTGGCTGTTCTATCGCCCCTTTGATGACAATGACGGGAGAGCGGCTGTGACCGATAAATACCTGATCGCCCAATGCTTCTTTGCATATACCACTGAACTGATGATGAAAACAGCCATGGTACTTGGTAAGACAGCCGATGCGGATCATTACCGGAACCGCCTGGAAAAAATTAAAGCTGCATTCCGGAAAGAATATATGACGGCCAATGGAAAACTGGTTTCAGGTACACAAACTGCCTACACCCTTGCCCTGCATTTTGATATGCTGCCGGAAGAACTCCGCACCAATGCTGCGGCAAGACTCGTTGAGAATATCAAAAGCTATGGCTATCACCTCACCACTGGTTTTCTGGGCACACCTTATCTCTGTCATGTGCTCAGCCGTTTTGGCTATAGCGATGTAGCCTACCGGTTGCTGCTACAGGAGACCTATCCTTCCTGGCTCTACCCCGTGAAAATGGGGGCCACCACTATCTGGGAGCGCTGGGATGGCATCAAACCCGACAGCACCTTCCAGGTACCCTCCATGAACTCATTCAACCACTACGCGTATGGGGCCATTGGCGACTGGATGTATCGTGTGGCGGCCGGACTCGATACCAAAGAAGAAGGACCCGGTTATCAGCAACTACGGATCGAACCCCATACCGGGGGAAATTTTACCCAGCTGGAAGCAAGACTCCTTACGCAATATGGCGAAGCAGTAAGCGGATGGAAGATCAATGAACAAGGCCTGATCATGGATATCAGTATCCCGGTCAACTGCAGCGCACTGATCTATATTCCAACGACAGAACTGACGGCCATTACGGAAAATGGAATACCGGTCTCCGGCATTAAGGAACTGCAGGTGCAGGGAATTGAAAACGGGAAAACGGTGATTAAAGCCGGATCGGGGCTGTATCATTTCGAAATAAAGAAATGACAACGCGTATTTATAAATTAACTTCGCGCCATGATCTCGATCGTTAAAGCGGGCGTTAAAGACGCTGATCTTTTGGCCGGACTGGCTACGCAGACCTTTATTGAATCACATGGACACAGCGCCTCACCGGCGGATATTGACAGCTATGTAAAAGAAAAATACACCCCGGAGATGATGGCTGCCGAACTGCAGGATCCGGCCAATATTTATCATATCCAGTATTACCATAAACAACCGATCGGATTTTCCAAGATCGTACTCAACAGCCCCTACGAAGGAATACCCGACAACATCAGCAAACTGGAACGCATCTACCTGCTGAAAGCCTACTATGGCACCAACCTGGGACCGGCCCTGATGGATTTCCTGTTTCACCTGATGAAAAAAGAAAAACAGAAAGGAGTCTGGCTCTATGTTTGGAAGGAAAACAAACGGGCCATCCGCTTCTATGAAAAATTAGGTTTTACGATCACCGGAAGTCACGATTTCCCGATCTCCCCGTCACATAGCAATCCGAACCACCGGATGCTGCTGGAGTTCTGAAAAATCACTACCTTTTCTACCTGACCATTGCTTACTTCTTTATCATGAATCCGCTTTTTCGTGCAAAATTCAAATACAAACTCAACGATTCACCGGCCCAGGTAAAAGCCGAACTGAACACCCTGTTCAATACCCCCTGGCATAAATCAGCACCCCGGCTAAACGGCCGCTTTTTGACGGATCATAAATTTCGGGTTCGGCCTGTTTTATCCGCCGCCATTCCATTTTTTGGTATTCTTCAATCCCTTTCCACATTGGAAGGACGCCTTGAACCGGAAGAAGAACGTACCGTGATCCGTATTAATGCAAGACCCGGTTACCTGTTCCTTCTCCTTTTTTATGCCCTGCTGGCCGTTACCCTGCTCAATCTATACAAGGCCAAGGCCATCCTTAGTCCGGAACGGATCATGATTGCTACCACTTTTACCGGACTGCTGATCAGTTACTATTTTATCCTGCGCTATTCCCGTAGCAGCCTCCGCTATTATTTCCAGCGGCAGATGGGGATCAAGTCGAAATAAATAGCAGGATTCCTGAAAGAATGGCACTCCTACCCCATCTTTTTTATACATGAAATCCACAGTTTAACGGCAAACAGGAGGTTTGCCTGAAAACAGGGCTAAAACACCGTTTTCCCAATAAAAAAAAGGCCTTCACACCCCATCTTTCCCCTAATTTGTGCCACTACAAAAATTGTGTGTGAACCCGGAAGAATTACAACAGATCTATAGCTCCAGTCCGTCCGTACAAATGCTCCGCTTGCGCAACGCGCAATGGATCCTCCCCTTTTTATACACGGTATTCAAGGAAGAAAACCGGCATGTGATCCCGGAAGAATCTTTTATCCAGCTGCTGGCCGAAACCCTCAGCACCCATGAAGATGGTACCGAGGATATTGAGGAAGCACGGATCGCTTTTGGAGAAGATGAACAGACCCGGAGCCGGAAATACATCATGAGCTGGGTACAGAAACGCCTGCTCCAGGATTTCCAGGACTCAGAAGGCACCATCCTGTACCAGCTGAGTTCCCATACCGAAAAAGTATTTCAATGGATGCATAGCCTGCAGGTGCGCAAACACGTGGGTACCGAAAGCCGCTTTAAACTGCTCTTCAATTCGCTCCAGGATATCGTGGAACATACGGAAGACGACCGCAAGAAACGACTTGAACTCTTAAAAGATAAACGGGCCGAGATCGACAAAGAGATCAAAGCGATCGAAATGGGTGTGGCCCCGGAAAATTATACCAATGCCCAGGTAACCGAACGGCTCGAACTATTTACCCGCCTCTGCTACGAACTGATCAGTGATTTCCGCGAAGTGGAGGATAATTTCAAACAGATCCACCGGGCCATTGTGGAACAACATACCCGCGCCGAACAGGGCAAAGGCGCCATCGTGGGCTTTGCCTTTGAAGCCTATGATGCCTTACGTCAGAGTCCGCAGGGCAGAAGCTTTTATGCATTCTGGGATTTTCTGATCTCCCGGACCGGGCAGCAATACTGGAAAGAACTGACCGAACAACTGATCCAGCTGATCGGGGAAAGACAGATACCGGCCGACAGCCTGTTCTTACAAAATGTAAAACATCTGCTGCTTCAACAAGGGAAGACCGTGTATGATGCCAATGATAAAATGGCCGAGAAACTGAGCCGTATCATCACAGAAAAAGAGATCGCGAAACACCGCCGGCTGCGTAAACAGATCGCAGGTATTAAAGAACTGGTGTTTGACCTGATGGAAGGCGAAAATCCGGATTGCGCTATCCAGAGCCATTTCCACACCGATGTAAAAATGGTCATGGAACGCAAACTCACTTTCCAGCAGAAGAAAGCCACGGCCACCGTAAAGCAGCCCCTGGCCCAGGAACAGGTGATCGCCGATCCGGAACGTTTTTCCCGGATGCTCAATACCGCTTTTATTGATAAAAAAGTATTGTGGCAACATGTGGAATCCGTTCTGAAGCACCAGACCACGGCCACCCTGAAGGAAATACTGGAACAACGTCCGCCGGAAAACGGGCTGGCCGAAATAGTAAGCTATTACAGTTTTATAAAAGACAAAAAAGGAAAAGTACAGATCATCGAAAAAACATCCGAACTCATTCCGCTGAACAGCGAAAAGACAAAGTTTGCCGAAGTACCCTATCTCCTGTTCAGTAAATAGACGATCACTATGCAACAGAAAATATTACCGTACACATCTGTGTTCATCAAATTACTCCGGGGTCCGCTGGATTATACAGATAAAACAACCTGGGAGAAACTCCTGCAGTACAAGACCGAACTTCCGGGCTTCCTGCAACAGCTGGGACTGCGCCTGATCCTGCATGAAGAAGATGGCTATGCCTATCTGCTGCATGTAAACCCGGAAGAAGAAGATGCCAGTGTAAGCTGGATCATTCGCCGGGCTCTTACCTACGAGGAAAGTATCATGCTGGTATTGCTGCGGGAAATGATGGCCGAATTCGAGACCGGCGACAGCAATAACCGCGAACTGGTGAAGAAACGCCGCGAGATCAAGGAGTATGCTGAATTATTCTTTAAAGAAAATGCAAGCCGGGTAAAGTTTCTGAAGGAGATCGACCGGCTGATCGATAAGACTGAAGAATACGGTTTCCTGGCCATGACCGATGACCACGAGATCGCAGATGAGCAACGGTTCCGGATCAAAAAAATAATCAAGGCCCGGGTGGATGCCGAAGAGCTGGATAGTTTTTACCAGCAACTGAAACAACACAAAGAGAAAGTACAAAAAGAATCCAACCCTTAAACGATTGACACATGCAGCTGAGCGTATTTAGTACCGATAACCAGAAGAGCGGATTCCGCCTTCAGTACATGGAAATTTTCAACTGGGGCACTTTTGATGATACCATCCATGCCATTCATCCCGGCGGAGAGACGAGTCTGCTGACCGGGGCCAACGGCAGCGGAAAGACCACTTTTGTAGATGCATTACTCACCCTCATCGTACCCGAAAAACGCTACCGCTTCTATAATCAGAGCAGCGGCTCAGAGAAAAAAGGCGACCGTACGGAAGACACGTATGTACTGGGTGGTTATGGCACTATCAGCAGTGAAAGCACCGGTTCCACCCGGACTTTGTATCTCCGCGAGAATAAAGACGAAGCCTATAGTATCATCCTGGTCAACTTTGCTAATGAAGCTGAGCAGGTGGTCACCCTGTTCCAGATCCGCTATTTTGTAAACGGGGAAATGAAGAAACATTTCGGCGTGGCACACAAAGCCCTGAAGATCGAGGATGATTTCAAACCCTTTGATCTGGGTGGTGCCTGGAAAAAAACCATTGACCAGCGGTACAATAAAGGCAGTCGCAAATTTGTGGAATGGTTTGATACTGCCAGCCGCTATGCACAACGATTGGTGGAAGTACTGGGAATGCAGAGTATTCAGGCCCTGCATTTATTCAATCAGACAGTCGGTATCAAAGTGCTGGGCAATCTGGATGAGTTCATCCGCACCCACATGCTCGAACCCCGCAATATGGAAGAGCAGTTCCAGGAATTGAAGAAACACCTCTCCACCCTGCTGGATGCCCGGCGTAATATTGAAAAAGCAGAAGAGCAGCTGAAAATGCTGCAGCCGGTAAAAGACCAGTACGAACAGTTTCAGCAGTTGAAACTGGAGAAAGAAGAACTGGAAACCCTGCTGAACACAGCCGGTATCTGGAAAAAATATACACAACATGAACTGCTCCGTGCCGAATCTGAACAGATCCGGCAACACGGAAAGGAGCTGGCCCAAAAGATCGCACAGCAGAAGAAAGAGCTGGCCCTGCTAGCTGAAGAAGAAAGGACCATCCTGAACCAGATCGATCAGAACCAGGCCGGTCAGCGCTTACAACAACTGGAAAAAACAAAGCTGGAACTGGAAGAGAAAAAGAATACAGCCACGATCCGGCTCGAAGAGTTCACCAAGTGGTGCACCACCCTTCATTTATCGGAAACCACGGTTCCGGACGAATCGACTTATCAGCGGATCAAAAAAGAGAACCAGCGGAAACTCCTGGCATTAAATACCGAGCAGCGGCTGAATGGTGAAGATGAATATGATGCCAAACGGAAAAAGGATATCGCCACGGCGGAAAAAGAGATCGTGGAGAAAGAACTCAATAACCTTTTGGTCAGTAAGAACAATATCCCCTCCTACCTGATCCAGATCCGGCAACAGCTGAGTGAGGCCCTCGATATTGTACCGCATGAGCTTCCTTTTGCCGGGGAACTGATGCAGGTTCGTACCGAAGAACTCGACTGGCAGCCTGCAGTGGAAAAACTGTTACGATCATTCAGTACCCGCCTGCTGGTACCCGATAAATACTATAAGAAGGTAAACAAATATGTGAACCGGGAGAACCTGCGGGCCCGTTTTGTATATGAACATGTAACAGACAATGCCCTGGTCCAGCATCCGGACCCCGGAACGGTACATGAGAAACTTGAATTTCATCCGGATCATAAACTGGGCAACTGGGTGGAGCAACAGGTGATCCGCCAATTCAGTTATGCCTGTATTGAAGATGAGAAGACTCTCGATCGTTATACACGGGCACTTACCTTGAACGGACTCATCAAGAATGGACAGCGGCATGAGAAGGATGACCGTCCGGACCGCAATGACCCCAGCCGCTATGTACTGGGATGGAACAATGAAAAGAAAAAACAGGCCTTGTTCAAAAAAAGGGACCAGCTATCGGATGAATTACAGCAATGTGCTGAAATAACAGAGCGTTGTACGAATAAAGGCAAACGACTGCAACAGCAGTTCTATGCCAATAGCCGGATCCAGGAGCATGCAGGGTTTGATGAACTCGATATTGCCGGACAGCAGCGGGCCATTCATAAAGTGCTGGAGCAGATCAATGCACTGACCAAAGAGAACAAAGCACTTACCCAGCTGAAAAAACAACTCGAAGATACCCGTGAGCGGAAAGAAACCGCCCAGCTTAGTCAGGACCAGCTTGTACGGGAAGAGGGGGTGATCAATCAGCAGTTGGAAACATTAACTCAGCAACTGGAAGGACTGAAGCTGATCGTGGAACAGATCCGGCCGGAAGAGAAGGATCTGTTATTGCAGTTCCAGCAGCAGCAATCCGAGTTCATGAGCCAGATCAGCCTGGAGAACCTGGATGTGCAGTTCAATGCCTTCCGGGATTTGCGCCAGTCAAAACTGGAAAAACTGCAAAGCAGTTTGCAGAAAACCGAGACCGGACTGAACCGGGCGATATTAATGATCAGAAATCCATCGGGAGCATTGACGCAAAAATATCCCGACTGGAGTGGCGATGTGGTCGGTTTTTCCGAAGAAGCACAGTATGCCAATGAATATATTGAATGGATGAATAAGCTCAGTTCAGAGAACCTGCCGAAATACAAACGGGATTTTGAAAATTACATCAGCGACACCATTACGTATAAGATCGGCGGACTGAATGAGGAGCTGGATAAATGGGAACGGGAGATCAGCAATAGTATCGTGCGGCTGAATCAGTCGTTGAGCGGCATCAACTTCAACCGCATGCCCGACACTTATGTGCAGTTGCGCAAGCAACCGGTACAGGCGGGTTCGGAGATCCGGGAGTTCAAAATGCAGTTGCTCGATGCCTTACCCCAGGCAGCTAACTGGCAGCAAAGCAGTTTTGAGGACAAAGCCCTTCACTTTACGCAGAAGATACAACCCCTGATCGCGGAACTCGATGCCAGCGATACGTATCGAAACAAAGTGATGGATGTGCGGAACTGGTTTGAGTTCTGGGCCGATGAAAAATACCGGAGTAATAACGAGACCAAGAAGACCTATCGCCAGATGGGACAATTATCAGGCGGGGAGAAGGCCCAGCTGACCTATACCATTCTCTGTTCGGCCATTGCCTATCAGTTTGGCATCACACGCGAAGGAAAGGCGAGCAAGAGTCTTCGTTTTATTGCGGTGGATGAGAGCTTCAGCAACCAGGATGAGGAAAAAGCCACCTATCTGATGGAGCTGTGCAAGCAATTGCATTTACAGTTGCTGGTGGTAACGCCGAGTGATAAGATCCAGATCGTGCAGGAGTTTATTGCACATGTGCATCTGGTACAGCGGGTGCAGAACCGGCATAGTGTGATCTATAATATGACCATCAAGGAACTGAAAGATCAGATGGAAGGCAGTGAACCGGAGCAACCCGTTGCGGTAAAGAAAAGCCGTAAAACAGCCGTCAGTTAAATTTCAGGCTTGCTTAACTATAAAAAAAGAACCCCGGCATACACCGGGGTTCTTTTTTTATTCAGGAATCGTTGGTATTTATTCCTTCACCAGTTTCACGGACTGTTCAGTTCCGTTATTCATGGCTTTCAGCAGGTAGATACCGGCCGGGAGTTTTGAGATATCGATATCGGTATTAACAGCATTGGCATTCTGCATGGCCACCATTTTACCATACACATCAAAGATGCGGATGGTTGCATTTCCTTTGATGGCCGGCATGTTCAGGGTGAAACGTCCTGAGGTAACGGGGTTGGGGAAGATGCTGAGTTTGCTGTTGGTGATCAGGTCTGTTGGCACTTCACGGGTAGCGGTACCCAGGGCAACACGCAGGGTGTAGCAGCTGGTCGCATTGGACGTGCTGGTATTGTTGCCATTCACCCGGACAAAATAAGTACCGGCTGTATAGGTACGCGAGATGGTCTCTGCAGTAGTTCCATTATTTGTGGAAGAAGCCAGGAGCGTGGTGCCATCACTGCTGTACAAGCGCAGGTTATAGTTGGCCGGAAGGGTACTGAGGGTAATGGTCGCTGTACCACCGGTAGTGATCACAAAACGGTAATAGTCATTATCACCACCTACATTGATCAATCCTGTAACATTGGTATTGAACGGAATGGTAGCCGCACCGGCAGCAGTTCCGTTGGTGGAATTATCCAGCGGACTGGCACAGGAGGTTACAGTTGTTGCCGTTACAGTGAGTGTATAGCAACTGGTGCTGTTAGCCCCGCTGAATCCAAATACGCGGATATAATATGTGCCGGCTGGTTGGTTGGTCAGGGATACCGTTTCCGTAGCGGTTGTACCGGTACCGGATCCGATCTGAGTACCCGCACTGTTGAAAATAGTCATATCGAAATCCACACCGGACGGACCCGCAAGAGCAAATGTATTATTTGATGTTGCGGTAGTGACCACTTTGAAATAGTCATTATCGGTACTTGTACTGATAGCCGCTGAATTAGCCACCCCTGTTGAGATAGTTGCGGCGGTTGCCAACGTTTCGTTGGGTTCAAATGCAGTAGCACAACCCGGAGCGGCGGTAGTGGTGAACTGCGCCTGTGTATAGGCACTGCTGCCACCGGTACAGTTGGTACGTACTCTCCAGTCGTAAAGACTGCCGGCTGTTAAGCCAGTCAGGTTAACAGAAACTGCTGTAGTCGCTGTGGCGGCATTGGTCCAGGTAGCGGAGCTGTTGAGTTTGTAATCTACATCATAACTGTTGGCGCCGCTTACAGCAGTCCAGCTTACAGTGGCACCCGAAGTGGTAATGGCTGTTGATGTTAATCCGGCTGGAGCATTACATACTACATCCGATACAGTAGTGAACTGCGCTTGTGTATAGGCACTGCTGCCGGCAGTACAATTCGCTCTTACTCTCCAGTCATATAACGTGCCTGGTGTAAGTCCGCTTAACGTAGCAGAAACGGCGGTAGTAGCAGTGGCTGCATTGGTCCAGCCTGCATCGGTGCTGAGTTTATAATCCACATCATAGCTGTTGGCGCCGCTTACAGCAGTCCAGCTGATAGTGGCACCGGTAGTAGTGAGCCCGGAAGAAGTCAGGCCGGCCGGCGCACCACAACCATTACCAGCCACGATCGTGAAGTTGGTATTGGAAATATCAAAGAAGATATTGCCTACGGCTTCCACTTTGATACGGGCGGTGGTGGTCGCTGTATTCGGTACGGTGATCACTTCGGATCCATCATTCGGTGTACTGGCTAATAAGGTAGTGAAGGTAGTACCGCCATCCGTGGAGATGGAGATCTTCACATTCGCACAACTTACCGGAGCGGCCGTGGTATTATTCACCAACCAGTTTACAGACTGTGCGGAGTTGCCGGTCCAGGTTACCGCCGTATTGGGAGCAGATACCTGGAAAGGACCGGAAGTATTACTTACCGTAATAACGGCATCGGCAAACTGGGTCTGACCCACACTTACAGGAGCAGTGGAACTATAGACTGCATTATCGCGAACCGTGAGGCGGAAGTTGAGTGTCCGGGATACAGAACTCAATGCTTCGGTATTAGCACCAGCATCACCACCGGTGAGCGGACCAGACACCGTACCACCGGCAAGGATGGTGGAGAGTTTCGGGAAGTAGCGGGTAGGACTGGTAGTGGCCGGGAAACTGATCCAGTTAGGACCTGTTGCCTTTGTGGCGCTGGCTACACTGTTGGTACCCGTTTGAGATGAGGATGCGTTATCATTCTGTTCCCAGCAATACGTCAGCACATCTCCTGCATTAGCGTCTGTGGCTGAACCGGTCAGCGCAAAAGGCGTACTGATCGGAATGGTGAAGTTGCCACCGGAAGAAACCACCGGAGTTGCATTAGTAGCAGCAATAGAAGTGGTTACCGGGCAGGTCTTGGTGGCCAGGTTGGCCTGGATCTGAGCAATGGAGGCCTGGTGAAAGATATCGATGGAGTGAGGCGCCAGGTCCTGGCTGGTGATACCGGCATAACCCATGATGGTGATACCTGAGCCAGGTTCCTTATTCACCCCGGTTCCTTCATTATTATGCGAAAAAGTGTGATTGGCACCCAGTTGGTGACCCACTTCATGGGCTACATAATCGATATCGAAGTTATCGCCCTGGGGAATTCCATCAAACGGTGAAGTGTACCCGCTTCCCTTAGAGCCGGCGGTACACACACAACCGATACAACCGGCATTACCACCGCCACCGGTGGCACCAAAGAGGTGTCCAATATCGTAATTGGCATCGCCGATCACGGACGTGAGGGTATTTCTTAATTCAGTATTCCAGGCCCCGCCAGTACCGGTACTGGCCGGTGAATAAGGGTCGGTAGAAGGATTATAATAGATCACACTGGTTGTATTGGCGATCAGGTTGAGGTGAAGCGCCAGGTCTTTTTCATAGACCCCGTTACAACGGGTGAGGGTGGCATTGATCGCAGCGAGTACCAGGTTCACCTGGGCAGAACTGGTGGCGCCGAAATAGTTGGAATATTCAGCAGTTACAGACTGAGCAAGACGCAGTGTTTTCAGATCACCTCCGGAACGGCTGGTAAGTCCTGCACCGGATAATTGCTGATTGATACCCGTAGCTACGGCCTGATCCTGTGTGGTACAGGTCCAGGGCAGGTTGCCACGGTTGCGCTGTGAACGGAACACCGCATATACAGTATGGTCGGCAGAATAGGGTTCGATGAATTCATTCTCATTACCGGTTCTGAATACCATGGCCTGCACGCCGTTGGGTGCATAGCTCAGTTTCAGCGTGGCAGACGGATCGGAGATACCGCGTCCTGAAAAGGCCCTGATCTCAGGAAAACGGGCCTGTAGCTGAGGATCAAAGTTGGAGGCCTCATAGATCACAAAATCCTCCTGTCCGCCATCGGCATTGGGCAGGGTGATGATGTTGGAATGACGGGAGGCATTGCCCACTATCGTGAAGAGATCCTGACGGAGTGAAACCGCCGCTAGATCGAATAATTTGAATTGTTGGGGGAAGGTAACCCTGGATACGGCTTTGTCTGTCGTGATCCGGTCGGCAGCCGTATGCGCTGACCAGTAGTTTTTCTGCTGTGCTGACAGCGCGTACACGCTGAAGGATAACAGCAACAACAATCCCGTTTTTTTCATCATAAAGTTTGGTTTTTTGTTGAAATTTGATTCAAGCATACAATATAATTAGAGGTCATGAACATCCGTTAGTAATGATAAACATTTTTTTTCGCATGAGTGTAAACACCTATGTTTAAACTTTAAACCATCCGGACTTAGCAGGATTATGCCGGAAAATGCGGTTTTCGGATATTGCTTTATGTGATTGCAAACGGATACCCGTGGCCCCCGGTTGCCTGTATGAGCCGTTTGGCTATACCCTGCATTTTAAATATTATACGGAAGGGTCGGACATTCCCTGATTTTATATAAGGTTGTATTAATATACTTGCTTATGAATAAACTTCAGACCGGCCTGCTGCAGCTGATTTGTTTTACAGGAACAGTTTGTATATTCAACTGACTATTTAACCAACGAAACAACTGCCATGTATAAATTATTCATTCTATTATTCACTTTCTGTTTTACGACTATGACCCAGGCCCAGGACACCGTCAACTACCGGTTCACCTTCAATCACCTCGCCCTATCTGTAAAAGATGTACATCGCGCCGCGGATTTTTACAAGACCGTGTTGCACCTGAAAGAAATCGAGAACCGCACCAAAAATGAAGGTATTCGCTGGATCTCTTTAGGAGAAGGAAAAGAGTTACACCTTATTTCCACCACGCCCGGTGAAGTAAAGATCACCAAAGCTGTACACCTGGCACTGACCACGCCCCGGTTCAATGACCTCATAAAGGAATTGCAGGAAAAAAAAGTTTTGTTTACCGACTGGCCGGGCACAGCAGGCAAAGTGCATGTACGTGCTGATGGTATCCTGCAGATCTATTTGCAGGACCCTGATGGTTACTGGATCGAAGTGAACAGTGTGGCGCAGTAATTATGAAACCTGCCAATAAACAAAAATTTCAATGGGAACTCATCCCCCTAACGGGAATCCCTTTATTTATTCTGTTATATATAATTGCCGCCAGCCTCTATCCCGGCGGACATCCCGGCGATTTACAAGCGAAGGGATTCAGCTGGCTGCACAACTATTGGTGTAATCTGCTCAATGAACAGGCGATCAACGGGCAACGGAATAGCGGACGTCCGGTGGCCCTGACAGGAATGATCGTATTATGTATCAGTCTCGCCACATTCTGGTTTTACTATCCGGTAAAACCAGGTATTCCCCACAAACTGCAATGGCTGATCCGGATCAGCGGAACATTGAGCATGGGAACGGCTCTCTTTATTACAGTTTTTGATCATGACGGTGTGACCAATATTGCTTCGTTACTCGGACTGATCGCTGTTAACGGAACATTGATCATACTTTACCGGACAAAGCAGCATTGGTTA
>CALRQQ020000014.1:0-20757 GCA_943370345.1 Chitinophaga pinensis | reverse complement strand
AGCAGATGGTAATGCCGGTTACGGTACTCATTAAAGAAAGTAATGGCAGATCACACACATTGCATCTGCCCGTAGAGATCTGGCAACGCGGTGCTGAATGGCGTTTTACCGTACCCACCACCAGTGAGATCAATGAAGTGATCATTGATCCGCAGGGACAGTTGCCGGATTATGAGCGGGAGAATAACAGTTGGAAGAGGAAGTAGTTGGCAGTCGGGAGTCGGGAGTGAATACACCTCCTTAGAACTTGTATCTAAAATGACCAATTGTTTCTCGTTTTACGACCTGCCTTTCGTACTTCGTACCTCGTACTTCGTACCTCGTACTTGTTACAATTGTCAGGAGTAAACCTTCATCTTCTCCAGTACCTCCCGGCCTTTTGTTTGCGACCACTTCACCAACCGTATCTCCCGATCCGCCAGTTCAATGCCGGTGATATCGCCGTCGCTGAAACAGCAGCAGCCGGTATTGAAGTACGAGGGCTTCATGTTCATATAGTCCATCGAGACGGTGGTAAATTCCTTTTCGCGCAGGCGGATCTCATTGCGTAGCGCCTCTTCGCCTTCTTTATCGTTCTTATTGAGTGCTTCCTGGAATTGTTTAAATAATCGTTCGAGGTGGGTGAGTGAGGCAAAGACCGGCTGATGAGTGTGCCCCGTGATCAGCCAGGGATTATTTTTCTCGGCGGACCATTCGTACATGAAGCGGTTGTGCAAGGTCTTCTTTTCCGCATCATAGGCCGGTGTATTGGGATTGATCCGCAGGTAAGCCTGCAGGGGCGCCCAGATATTGGCGATAAAGAATTTACTGAACCAGTTGCCATCGGATTGGGCATCGCCCTGGTGACCGTGGGTGAGAAGTAGTCGGGAGTCCATAGTCGGGAGTCGTGAGTCAACAGCCGCTTCTGAGGGGATTAATAGTAGTCCTTCGTACACCCGGATTTTTTCGCCATAGATACCTTTCAGGTGCCAGGCCGCGAGGGGGTCGTTGTCCCAGAAAAGGTCGTGGTTGCCGAAGACTTTGATGAAGCGTTTCTTATTGAGAAATTTTTTCTCCTGTTCAAATACTTCCTGGTTATGTTTCTTTACGGAACGGATCCCGTTTTCCCAGAGTTCTTCGCTATCGCCCAGACAGATATAGCTAAAATCTTTTGCGTAATAATAGTCGAGGGCAGCCAGATAATTTTTTTCAGCACCTGCAAAATCATCGGCTCCGTCGCGACAGCCTTTATGTTGATCGGAGAATATAATAAAATGGTCATTGACCGGATCAAAAGGGATCACTAATCCCCGCTCCCCGGGGTTCTTCAATATCTCCGCATAGAGGGCATCCAGGGCACTGAAGATCTTATCCCGCACGGGTCTCGAAGCAAATTTTTTTGCCGCCCAGTTGACGGGCTTATAGAGTATGACCCGAAGAATGTTTTTCATGTATGATCATACAAGTTAAGCAACCCGTTTGAGAAATCTGTTTCTCCTTCGCCGGGATGACAAAACAGCCCGTTCTCAGAATGATCAGACAGCCCTTGTCTTCAACCTTAACTCCTAAGAAAACTTGTCACCCCGAAGCGTAGCGAGGGGTAAGAGACGATATAGTTGAATACTATTTGAATTCCGACGAAGGAGGAATCTTGTATTAATTCAAATTTCCTATAACAGCCAGATCCCTCCCTTCGGTCGGGATTATTGTTAGTGGCAGACTCAAACAGGATTGATCCCTCCTTCGTCGGGATGACAAAACAGCCCGTTCTCCAAGCAGTAGCCCATACTTACAACTTACCACTTACAACTCACCTCACCACTCACAAAAAAAGGCTGCCCGTTTTACCGGACAGCCTCCTTAGAAAATATATTCACCCGATTATCTCACATGCACTTTTCCTTCTGCAAGTTTCAGACCGGCTGCATCACCCACCACCACATAGTACAATCCGCGGCTGGCCTGTGTCAGATTAACCGGGATTATGGTATAGGGTCCTGCGATCGGGAAGAGTTTATCAAATACCACGGCGCCTTTTGAGTCAATGACCCTGATCCGGCGTTGGGAATTGCTTAATCCCGCATTGTAATACGAAACGGAGAAGTTTCCATCATTCGGACTCGGGAAGATAAAGAGCCGGTCGCTTATGTTGGCTGTGATCGTCACCACCGGTGAAAGGCTGGAGCAGAACAGGCTGCTGGGCCATGTTTCGCGGATACCCACCTGGTAAGCACCCAGGTTATTTACATTCACCAGCAAACTATTACCCGTTACAACAACCGGATTATTGCCCAGCGTCCAGGTCGTACTGATCGTACCACCTGTAGTTGCAGAAGGGGTAGCTGTCAGCGTTGTGGTTTCACCCGGTAATAAGGAAGTGAGCGGTGCAGCCGTAAGACCAACAGTGGGGACTACCCTTACTGTAAGCATTGCCGCAGCAGATGCCACCGGTGTGGTACAGGTATTGTTGGATAATAAACAGCGGTAGCGGTTATTATTCATCAGCGCAATCACGCCATTCGCGGTATAAGAAGAAGAGGTGGCGCCCGGCATGGACGTCCAGGTACTGCCTCCATCCGTGCTTACCTGCCATTGGTAATTGATCGCAGGCACGCTGGTTCCGGCTACGGTGAACGTGGCGTTTGAACCGGCACAAAGTTCAACATTGGCCGGTGAGCTGGTTACCACTACCGGCGCATGTACTGTGAGCGTAGCTGCTGCCGAAGTGGCGGCCGGAGCACAGGTGCCACTTACCACACATTGGTATTGATAGCCGTTGAATCCAACGGTTGCACCCGTAATCGTCAGCGTGGATGTATTGGCTCCGCTATAGGCGCCTGTATTGGCTACATTCACAAATCCGGTGCCGGTATTCACCTGCCATTGGTAAGTGATTCCGGTACCTGTAGCGGTTGTACTGAAGGATACATTGCTTCCGGAACAGATGGTCTGACTGAGCGGACTGCTGCTGATCGCCGGCAATGCATTTACAGTAAGTGTGGCGAAATTGGATACACCCGGTGTGGTACAGGTGCTGTTGGATAATAAACAACGATACTGATAACCGGTATACGACGTATTGGCTCCTGTCAGTGTAAGCGTTGCCGTTGTGGCTCCACCATACACACCACCATTACTGATATTCTGGAAACCGGCACCGATATTCACCTGCCATTGGTAAAGAATCCCTGATCCGCTACCGGCAACAGTAAAGCTGGTATTGGCTCCATTACAGATGGTCTGGTTCACCGGTTGTGTGGTCACCGCCACTGAGGTCACTACCGTTAAGCTGGCACAACTGGTGGTGATCGTGGTCGGTCCGCAGCTGCTGGTTACTTTACAACGATAGGCAGAACCATTCATACCGGCAGTTACGGCCGGAATGTTATAACAATTGGAAGTAGCACCGGCGATATTGGTCCAGGTACCGGCACAACCGGTCGCACTGGTCTCCCACTGATAAGTGAGTCCGGTACCGCTGGCGGTTACACAGAAACTGGTTCCACTACCGGCACAGGTGGTGACATCCACCGGTTGTGCACTGATCGTGGCCAGTGAACTGACGGTCAGTACCGCTGCATTCGACGTGGTACTGCCGCAAAGCGTACTCACCACGCAGCGGTATTGATTATTATTCAGACCGGCGGTTACACCGGTAATGGTATAAGAAGCGGATGTCTGTCCGGCGATTGCTGCCCAGCTGCCACCGCCATTGGTACTTACCTGCCATTGGTAGTTGCCGGAAGAAGTCACACTGAAGGTCACATTCTGTCCTTCACATACGGTCTGGCTTACCGGTTGTCCGGTGATCACCGGACCACTGCCGGCTGTAATGGTATAGCTGACCGTGGTTACCTGGGTAGGTGCACTGGCTGCTGTACCCTGAATAGTTACGGTATAGGTACCCGGTGCTAATGTATTTGCATTGTTCAGTGTTACCACAGAAGAGCTTCCGGGTGTAACCGGGTTTGTTCCAAAACTGATCGTGGTACCTGCAGGTACACCGGCTGTTGCGGATAAAGTGATCGGATTGGTGAAGCCACCGCCGGAAATCGTAGGCAGGGTAACATTCATAGTAGCCGGTGCCGGACAAGCCGTGCTGGCCGGTGTTGTTGCTCCAAAACTAAAACCGGAAGGAGGCGGAATGATCGCACTCCAAACACCACGGCCATGCGTACCCGCAGCAATGGTGCGGTCAGCAGCACGGTATTTGATCATATCTGTGCGTACGTTGGGGAAGCTCGGATTGGCCACCCAGGCAGTGGAACCTCCATTGAGCAGATCGGTTTCCCAAACACCGGTCTCAGTTGCGATATACGCTTTGTTATCATCATCAGGATGGAATAAAGCCCAGCGCACCGGCATATTTGGCAGATTGCCATCCGATGCGGTCCAGGTAGCGCCGCCATCATGCGATACCCAGATATTGGTGATATTGTAATTACTGCAAACTGCCATCAGGTGCTGATCGGAAGAACCCGTCACCACACAGTTGACATAGCCGGTGGCACCGACGGGTGTAATGGAGGTTGCGGTAACGGTTGTTCCCACATTGGCATCATTCACATAAAAGACGCCTCCACCAGAGCCCATCCCGAAATAAACGCGGTTAGCGGTATAAGGTGAAGCGTGTACGGCTGATACATTGCCCGAAAATCCGGTGGCGGTCACCACATTGGTGGTACTGCCGGTCTGGGGATTGTCCCAACGCAGGAATGTACCTGTAGTATTACAGGCATAGACGATATTGGCATTATTATCATAATCCCAGGGATTCACAAAACGTCCGGAGCTCTGGTTATTTACAGGGGTAGACCAGCTGGCGCCGTTGTTGGTACTTCTGCGATATACATTATAAACATAGGATCCGAACTGGTATTGACCTTCATTCTGGTCGATGGCCACATAGCAACCATCTCCTCCTGTTACTTCGATCGAACTGTCGAGGCCCGGGTGATTCAGGCGGTGTACGCCATTATCCTGTGCTCCGGCAAGGAAGTAGTTGGTCTGAGTAGGATGGATCGCCACCGAATAAAATTGTTTGAGACGAAGTCCTTTGTTGCGGTCGCGGATCGTGGCTCCATTATCCGCAGAAAAGTGAATACCGCCATCGCAGGCAAACATGAGTTTAGAACCGCCATCCCACCACTGTACATTATGCTGATCAGCGTGTACATATTGTCCTACGGTAGAGGCCCAGGTGGAGATCTTCACCCAGGTGGTTCCTCCATCAAGTGTACGGTACGTATCGAGGCCCCCAACTATACACTGATTAGGGTCTGATGGATTGATGCCTGCTGATAGGGAATACCAGCCCTGACCACTGGCCCAACCCGAAGTAGGCTGACCGGTTGTGGCCGTCCAGTTATCACCACCGTCGGTGGATTTCCAGATGGTGGGAACCTGGTGGCTGCTGTTATCCGGTAACGCATATAAGGTGTTACCAAGAATGGCCATTTCAGTACGTTGGTTAAATGTAGTGAAAGCGGTCGCAGGTGTTGTCCAGCCACTACCGGCAGTAGCCGTTGTGGGGTTATCGGTATAGCGATAACCGGAAGTACTAAAGATACCTGTGGCCACATGGAGACGACCGGGTCCGGAAGTGGAACTGATCTCCAGATCACATACACTGGTACCGATACCTGTAGGGGTGATATTAGACCAGGTGGATCCGCCATCCAATGAACGTTGCAAACCACTTCCCCGCGTGCCTAAATAAATATTGCCCTGATAATCGCATATTATACGTGTACACGCAGTAAAGGCGGACGTGTTGGAAAGAAAATTCCAGGTGGCACCACCATCGGTACTTTTAAATACGCCAACTCCTTGTACGGCATCTGCATTACCAAAAGATTCGCCGGTACAGAAATACATATTGTTCTGGAAGCCGGGACGAGGATCCTGGCAAATGGCCGCTACAGCCAGATTACTCAGAAAATCGTTGATCAATGTCCAAGTAGGTGTGGGGGATGTAACATCTGTGGTTTTCCAAAGACCGCCATCTACTCCACCAACCCAAACGGTTTTATGGGTGGGATCGAGTGAATCCACTATCGCAGCACGGATACGACCGGCCGTCTGATCCTGGTTAGGACGACTATTGCCCTGGGGGCCATTGAAGTCGCCATTGGACCCTCTTTCGATCCAGCTCAACGCCTGAATGCGGTTGCTGTTCCGGGCAGCTTCACGGGCAGTTTCGGTATTCAGTTTTGCCTGGAGCAGACTGTTCCAGGGAACCTTACCTGTGGCCGGATCCTTGGTTCGTTCTATTTCAAACATAGCGGCTTCATCCGGACCGTCATATTTATCTTCATCAATAAGATCGTTTTTAGTACCGCAGCCGGTAATTAAAAGCAAGAAGGTGGCTGCCATTAGCATGACATACAATGGCCTAACGTAAAATTTCTTCATACTGAAGTGTTACTTATTTAATTGCAGGGAAATAATGACACAATATAGAAAAAGCTGCCAGAACTCGGATAGAATTAATACGATTTCAGGCAGCTTCCTTTACTTAAGGACATTCTGTTTAATCTTTTACCGCGATCATACTGATCTCCACATTCACAAACTTCGGCAGGGCCGATACCTGTACTGTCTCACGGGCGGGAAATTCAGTTTGGAAATATTTTCCATATATACCGTTGATGATACTGAACTGATTCATGTCGGTGATAAAAATACATGTCTTTACCACATGACTGAAATCGAGTCCGGCTTCGGTCAGTATTGCTTTCAGGTTTTCCATGACCTGGGTGGTTTCTTCCTCAATGCTGCCATTTTTCAGGTCACCCGTTGCCGGATCGATACATACCTGTCCGGAAATAAAGAGCAGGTTGCCTGTGCCGACGGCCTGATTATAAGGTCCAATAGGTGCAGGAGCTTTGGGGGTGTTGATGATCGTTTTAGACATGTTATTATAAATTGATTGCAGCGAATTTAGCTTTATACGTTTTCTTTGCAAAAAATTGCCAGATGACCATTGGGATAATCGGAGTTCCTGATCAAAAAGAAGCTTTACCTGCAGCGGTTGATGCAGCTGGCACCCATATGTTATGGCTGGATCAGCCATTCCCGGAATCCGGTATTGATGCGGTCATCGATTTTTCAGGCAATACCGTTCATTATCCGGAGCGTTGGTATGAAACATCAGATACCCTCCTCTTTATCAACCTGGTGGAAGAAGTACCTGTCAACTGGCCGGCTCATTTTATTCGGTTCAACGGATGGCCCGGCTGCTGGCAACGCCCTTTGCTGGAAGCCACCTGTCAGTCAGCCCCGCAACGTGCCCGGGCGGAGCTGATCATGGATCAGCTGGGAAAAAAAATTGAGTGGGTACCGGATCTGCCCGGCTTTTTATCCGCCAGGGTGCTGGCCACGATCATCAATGAAGCCTATTTATCCTTGGAAGAAGGGGTGAGTTCAAAAGAAGATATAGACACTGCCATGAAACTGGGAACAAATTATCCATTTGGTCCATTTGAATGGGGTGAAAAGATCGGGATTGAACGGATCTGCCGTTTGTTGAATAAAATGGCCACTGACCAACCACAGTATCAGCCTTCCCGTTTATTAACCAAAGAAGCCGGCGTATAATGGCCCTTATTTTAAATATCGACACTTCCCAGGAAACGGCTTCTGTATGCCTGGCCCGTGATGAAGAAATGCTGGCCATCCGTTTGAACCAACAGCAGTCCGACCATGCTTCCTGGATCCATATGGCCATTCAGGAGTTACTGACGGAAAGTGGTTTTATTTTATCTCAGCTGGATGCGGTTGCTGTGACGATCGGTCCGGGATCCTATACCGGATTGCGGGTAGGGATGGCCAGCGCCAAAGGACTTTGTTTTGCGCTTGACAAACCCCTGATCTGCATTCCTACACTGGAGATGATGGCCCATGCGGCCCGCTTTACGGATGCCACTTTGATTTGCCCGATGATCGATGCGCGCCGGATGGAAGTATATGCGGCGATATATGATAAAAATATGCATGTGGTGGTTTCTGCGGAAGCGATTATTCTGGAGCCCACCACTTATGCGCCCTTTATTGCCGCTCATCCTGTTTGCTTTTGCGGTAGCGGCAGCAAAAAACTGCAATCACTGATTAGCTCCCAACATGCACACTTTGAAGACATTCCGTTTTCAGCCTCCAATATGATCCCGCTTTCGAACCAACACTACCAATTACAGGTTTTTTCAAGTCTTGCCTACGCAGAACCCTTATATATCAAAGATTTTTATACCCCCGGGCGAAGGAATCAGATTTAAATCCCGTCTTATCATTTTAATCATTAATACCTGCCAGACGTAAGGTATTTTTGTTTCTTGTTTTTCCAACTAACCCATTCTGTATTATGAGTACGTATACGATCACATTAAATGACCAGAAAGAGAACGGGACCCTGCTAAAAGTGGATCTCCTGGAAGTTAAAAAAGCAGCCCTTGTTTTGCGGGCGTTAAATCATAAACTGCGACAGCAGATCCTGAAGATGATCGATGAGAGTGGAAAGATGACAGTGACTGAATTATATGTCAAACTGCGTCTGGAGCAGTCTGTAGCTTCCCAGCACCTGGCGATTCTCCGTAAAGCGGGATTTGTAAAAACGGAAAGGGATGGCAAATTCATTTATTACTCGGTGAATATCAACCGTATGCAGGAACTGAATCAGTTTGTAAAACAATTGCTGGATTAAAAAAAAGGATAAAATCGTTGAAAAGCCCCGTTCTCTGTCAAAAGAGACGGGGCTTTTCATATAATGAGGTAATTTTGCGTTTTTCCGGAAATAAAAACCACGAATATGTTCATTAAGCAATTATATACATCCTGCCTGAGTGAAGCGGCTTATTATATTGAGGATAACGGAGAAGCTGCCGTAATTGACCCCCTGCGGGATATTGAAGAATACCTTCAGCTGGCGACTGAACGGAAGGCCAATATCAAATACATTTTTGAAACCCATTTTCACGCAGACTTTGTGAGTGGGCACCTTGACCTCGGCCAATCCACCGGCGCTCCGATCGTATATGGACCGGGCACGTCCACCAGATTTCCGGTGCATGTAGCCAAAAATGGCGAAACATTCAGGATCGGCAACCTCACAATTGAAGTATTGCATACACCCGGCCACACGCTGGAGTCCAGTTGTTACTTATTAAAAGATGCTTCCGGCAAAGACCATTGTGTGTTCACCGGTGACACCTTGTTTGTCGGCGATGTGGGACGACCTGATCTGGCGCAGCAGGGAGCTGAACTGACCATGACAGACCTGGCAGGTATGTTGTATGACAGCATTCACCAGAAACTTTTCCCGTTGGCAGATGATGTGATCGTTTATCCCGCACATGGTCCTGGCAGTTCCTGTGGCAAGAACCTCGGCCCCGAAACACAGAGTACGATCGGTGGTGAGAAGGAACAGAATTATGCGATGCGGGCAGCCAGTAAAGAAGAATTCATCAAACAGGTCACGGAAGGTATTACCGCTCCGCCTTCCTATTTCCCGGTGAATGCCCGGATCAATAAAGAAGGCTATGACAGTCTGGAAAAAGTACTGGCCAAAGGGATGCAGGCACTAACACCCGCAGCCTTTAATGAGAAAGCCACGGAAGATATACTCATCCTTGATACCCGTCATACTAATTCCTTTATGCATGGGTATGTACCGGGTGCTATCAGTATCGGACTTGAAGGCCGTTTTGCGGAATGGGCCGGCAGTCTGCTTCCGTTTGATAAACCCATGTTACTGGTGACTGAACCCGGTAAAGAAAAAGAATCCATCATCCGGTTGGCCCGGGTGGGATTTGATAAAATAGAAGGGCATTTAGCCGGCGGGTTTGAAGCCTGGCAGTCGGCAGGTTTACCGATCGATATGATCATTGATGTGGAAGCCGATGAACTGATGATGGATATGCCGCATGATCCCAACCTCGTGGTGGTGGATGTGCGTCGCGAAACTGAATTTGCGGATGGTCATCTCAAAGATGCCATCAATATCCCCCTGAATGAAATGACAGACCCGGGCTCCATAGCCAATATAGAAGACCATCATAATCTCTACCTGCATTGTGCCGGTGGCTACCGCAGTGTGATCGCTGCTTCCCTGCTGAAAAGACAAGGTATACACAACCTGCGCAACATCAATGGTGGCTGGGCAAAGATCAAAGAGGAGAAGAAGGCAGAGATCGTAAAGGAGAGTAGTGTGCTTAACTAGTCGGGAGTCAATACACCTCCTTTAGTCGTTAGGCTGATAAAACAAATTGATTTCGTTTTTACGGAATGTCATTGTCACCCTGAGCAGATGCCAAATAATCTATTCATGGCCGGAGATACTTTTACTGCATTGTATTGAAGGGTCGCAACATTCTCTCAATCCGTGTCATCCGTGGCCTTGTATTTTTTCGTGCACTTTAGTGCACATTCGTGGCCAAAAAAAATAGCTGCATCAGCAGCTATCAAAAATTATTGGCGACCCTTTTACATTTTCCCTTTGATCCATGCATCCAGCGCGGGAGAACTTTCGCAGCTGATGATCACTGCATAGCGGGGTTTAGTACCATTGTGCACCCCCACATGCCAGAGGCGTTGGGAGTCCACCACAAAATGGGCCCCTTTCGGCATCGGCACATGTGCTTCGGATTCTTTTATCGGCAGGTTGTTTTCATCGCTATCATATAAAAGCATATAACTGTCAGGGTTATCTGTTAATTCGATCCACATCCTGACTACCCATCCTTCTCCTTCGGGGTTGAGTCGATTATTATCGTCGCGGTGTATGGAACGCAGGGCCTGGTCGTGGTGCTGGGGTTCGAGGCGGATGATCCGAACACGACCGAAGTTGGCGGGAATGGATCTGATATAGGCCATCAGGTTAGGACATAATTCTGAGTTGGGAGTAAAGATGGCGTCCTTGTCCGTTTTCCCGTTTTCCCAGAAGCCTTTACATTCATTGGTACCATCGCAGGAAGCAAGTGGGGCGAAGTTGGTATCGCCTCCGCTTTTCCAATCCATATAGGTCAGGTTTTCCCATTCGGCTGATGGAATATGAGCGATATCCAGGGTTTTCATGATTGCATACCCTTTTTCCTGTATGACGGGCATGCGGTAGTGCGGGGTGTTTGCCGGGATCTTCACCGACCAGTGTTCGCTGTGTGGCCAGAAAGCGGCGGGTCCTGAAGCAGACATAGTACAAGTATTAATGGTTATGGGAAATAGCCAATGCTAATGTACCAAATCTAAGAAGATTGCCACTACCCTCCCCGGGGTATTTCATAACCGCACGATTCCGTTTTTTATTGCAAACAAAACCAGTCCAACCCGGCTGCGGATATTCAGCTTTTCGAACAGATCGTCGCGGTAGCCATCGATGGTCCGGGGACTGAGGTGCATCTGTTCGGCTATTTCTTTATAGGTCAGCTCGGTAGCCGCCAGTTTCAGGAATTCCAGCTCACGTTCATTGAGTCCGGATATGGTTTTTGCCGGACTGTTTTCTTCCTGCATGGAATGAATGGTATGGATCAGCCGGCCGGTCACCATTTCCGAATAGTAGAAGCCTTTGCTGCAAACCGCATCCATCGCTTTGCGCAACTCACCAGGCTCCGTGTCTTTGAGGATATAGCCCCCGGCTCCGTTCCTGAGCATCCGGATGATCGCATTTTCATCATCATACATACTGAGGGCGAGGATCCTGACCTCCGGATAATTCCGTTTGATCCAGGTGGCGGTATCATATCCATCCATCTGGGGCATATTGATATCGAGTAATACGATATCCGGCAGATTGTCCTTCTTCAGTTTTTCGGTAAACTCTTTTCCATTATCGGCTTCAAACAGTACCTCATAGCCGAGTTCTTTGACCAGTCCGGCCAGTCCGTTACGGAGCAGTGCATGATCATCCACCAGTACAGCTTTTCTTTCCATTAGTATTTATTTAATGGGATATTCAGTTTAATAATTGTTCCGTTACCAGGTACACTATGAATGGCGAATGTGCCACCGATCATCCGGGCCCGGTTATGCATATTGCGGAGCCCTAGACTTTTGTAGCTGTTGCCATCCATGTCCAACTCGGCCGGCGCCGCGCCCTTTCCATCATCTTCCACCTGCAGGTCCAGTTCGTTGGCCGTGTAGAGGGCCGTAACCCGGATATTATGTGCATCCGCATGTTTGATGATATTATTGAGTGACTCCTGTACAATGCGGAAGAGGATCAGTTCCTGCTGGGGTTCCATTTTCCTGACCTCGCCTTCGGTATACAAAGTGGTCTGAAATCCGGATTTCCGGAAGAGTTCGAGTTCCAGTTCAATTGCCCTGACCAACCCCATGGATGCAATACTATCGGTATTGAGGCTTCGTGAAAGATCGCGGAGATCCCGGATGGCCTTGCTCACCAGATCGCGGGAATCATTGATCTTTTCGACAAGCAGGTCGGGCTGTTCATACTTCAGGGTATTGAGTTTGAGTTTGGCCAGACTCAGGGCCTGTCCGATATTATCGTGGATCTCTTCGGAGATGGTCTTGAGGGTTTGCTCCTGGATCTCGAGCTGGGTGCGCAAAATTGTTTCTTCATATTCATTTCTCAGACTTTGCTCTTGTAATAACATGGAATTCTGCTTTTCCAGCACCTTGCTGTAAAAAGAAACAAATAATACAAATAGGGTCACAAACAAGGCCGTAACCCCGATCAGGTACCAACCTGCCTGTGAAATCTGGAGGAACATATGAATGTGATTATGATACACCCGTAATAAAAAATATTACCTATCGTATTCAGCACCTGGAAAACAATTGCACTGGATGGATTTTGTCTGAAAGAATCTATGAATACTGCATTTACAAATAGCAAGTGAATAAAATTGACAAAAATCACGCCGGTTGAAAGCCAGAACACCGGATCTTTTGTAAAAAAATAAACCTGCTTTCTTTGAAAAACAAAGCGATTATACAAAACGCCAAAGCCAATCATACAAAGGCAAACTGCATTGAGAAAAAATGGATTTAATTTATTTCCTCCCCAAATAAAAATGGATACAAGGGCGAGCAACATGGTTATAAAAAAAATAACATTTGCCGATTTTCTGCTGACCCTTTCGTTTTTAAACCAGTCATGATACAGCAGGTAAAAACAAACCATCTCCAGGAAAAAGAACCCGATATAAAAATGAGTCTTATTGAGCCCGGCATTGGCGTATACCTTATAGTATGCCAATCCCTCATTGATCACGGTTAAAAGTAACAAGGGAACAAGAAGGCGAAGGGCAGCCGGTTTCATTTTAAAATAAAACAATAATCCGGCTGCCAGCGCCAGGATCTCCGCACTGAAATTTATATAAAACATAAAGTATTATTATGGCCATTCCTGGCTCCAATCATCATATAATTCCACGACTACAGGAGCCCCTCCTTTATTAATGGTAACACTGAACGGACGGATCCCTTTACCTTTTGGAGTACCATTTTGGGGATCCCAGTACCCAAGCATTATAGAATTTTTGTTAGCTCTTTGGGGATCCCAGTCCTGATCAGAACTTTCAGGATGGTCAGGAGTTGGTAAGGATTGGGGATCATAAATCGCAAAGCCAACGGCTAAATCACCGCTCATTCCACCAGCCTGGTTTGCTGTATCATTAAACAGTTTTACATACAAATACGCAATAGCCTCCCTGCTCAACTTTAATACATGAGGACCAATACTATTTGCATGCCTGTAACTTTCCATATACTTTTCTCCTATTTCAGCTTTAACAGGCTGTTGATACATACTTTCCCAGTACTTATCATATTTACTATTAATTATATCCTGATACTTATCTGCATCCTTTTTAATTTGATCTTCAATCGTAATCATATAAATGGTTTTAGGTGAAAGAATAATTTAATATACACACAAAACTCCCTCCTTTCACACTCACGCACAACCGTGTTCCCACCAGTTTTCCCCGTGTTTTCACCCCTTTAAAATCCGCCTTAATACCCCTGCTCACGGCAGGCAGTATCCGCAATTTTACAGCATCCGGACAGGCTGAATAACCTGCTGGAAGTCAACCACTTTTTCACCAAAATCTTGCTCATGCAACCCAAAACTGTTTACCGGATCCTTTTCCTGGCCCTGCTCGCTGCCCGTATCAGCGCCAGCGCCCAGGCACCCACCAACGGCCTGCTGGCCCATTTCCCTTTAAATAATTCGACCACCAACAGTGGCCCCGGAAATATCACCGCCAGTCTGACCAACGTGACCTATACCACGAATATCAACAACAGTCCCAATGCGGCAGTACAGTTTGGTGGTAATGTAAACTCCTTTGTTTCTATTACTGATAATGGACTGCTGGACTTTACCGGAAATGCCAATTTCACCCTTTCCTTTTCCTTTTTTTTTAATGGCAGTACCAATTCCGGACTGATCGATAACTGCCTGAACTATGGTGGCTGGGGTATCTATCTCTGGTCAACCGTGACCAACGTGTGGAATCTGCAGTTCAATTATAAAAACAACAGCGTGGGCAGTGCCGCCACCACCGCTTTTACCAAAGGTGTCTGGCACCATGTAACCGCCGTTCGGAATAATGGTATCCTTTCTGTCTATATAAACGGAACACTCCGGGCATCTGGTGCAGAAGGAACTACTGCACCCACCTATCCGCTTAGTATGATTGCCGGCGGTATGGCCTGGAGCGGATTTACTCCACCCCGCTATAATCCCTTTGGCGGTAAACTGGATGAGATCCGTACCTATAACCGGGCGCTGACTGTTACCGAAATCGCCCAACTGAATGCGGTGGTACTTCCCCTGAAACTGGGACAATTCAGTGCCAGCAAAAATGCAGGTCGTGTGATGCTGAACTGGGAAACCCTGAGTGAAGAAAACACGGCTCATTTTGAGATCGAACGCAGCAGTGATGCGATCAATTGGTCTGCGATCGGCCAGGTAACAGCTAAAGGCAACTCGGTCCAGAAAGAATACTATTCATTTACCGATCCGGCACCCGCTGTTCAGACCAGTTTTTACCGGCTGAAGATGGCTGACAAAGACGGCATCTACACGTACAGTCGCGTGATCACGGTAACCGCCAGCAGCGACATCACCGGTATCCGTCTCTTCCCGAACCCGGCCCGTGAAACCCTGCAGACCCAATACTCCGCAGACCGCGCCGGCGCTGTACAAGTATTCATTACCGATGCTTCCGGAAAAACAGTTTATACATCCACCCACACTGCCCGTCCGGGTACGAATACCAGCAGTATTCCTGTACAACTGCTCGCACCCGGTTATTACCAACTGACCATCCTGGCAGATAACCGGAAAACAACAGGATCTTTTGTGAAAGAATAACACAATGAATAGATCATGAAACGTCGGTTGCTTCTCAAGATGAAGCAGCCGGCGTTTTTCTTTGTCACCCTGAGCGTGACGAAGGGTGACCAGGTATACTCCCCTGTTTCTCCTAATAAAAAGTTAACGCCCCTTTATTTTAACCACTTGTCAGGAATTAACTACCGGTCAGATAAATCCACTCTTTTTTCCTAAGCGGCGGCTATATTTTTACACTACGAAAGACTTAGTAGTTCTTTCGTGAAACTGTAACAACCTTACTGTTTCCACGTATTTACTACTTTAAAGTATAGCCATGAATTTCAAAACCAACATTGCGACAGGGGCGCTTATGCTCCTGTGTTTCTGCTCCTTTGCCCAGACCGCCCCTCCAAGGCAGTTGCCGGCCAAACGGATCAACCTTCCGATCAAAATTGATGGTCTGCTGAACGACTCTGCCTGGAAAGTCGCACCCATGATGACGGACCTCGTGGAATTCCGTCCTACAGTGGGTGCCCGTGAGCAACCTCAAAACCGGACCGAAACCTATCTGCTGTACAGTGATGAAGGCATCTACTTCGGCGGTTATTGTTATGAACGCACGCGTGACAGTATCGCTACGGAATTGTCAGGAAGGGATGGCTTTGGGACCAATGATTATATCGGGATCATCTTCGATACCTATTATGATAAGATCAACGGCTTCGAATATTTTATCACCCCCCTCAATGAACAATGGGATGCGAAGATGTCGCCCGGTGACGGTAACAACGGAGGAGAAGACTTTGGCTGGAATGCTGTTTGGGAAAGTGGTGCCGTGATCCATAATAATGGCTGGAGTTTTGAAATGTTCATTCCCTTTTCCGCGATCCGCTTCAGTAAAAAAGAAGTACAAACCTGGGGTGTGAATATCACCCGACGCCGTCGTAAAACCGAACAACAATATACCTGGAATCCGATCGACCCGAATGTAAACGGATTTCTGACCCAGGAAGGTACATGGACTGGCATTACGGGGATCAAACCACCGCTTCGTTTACAATTCTCCCCTTATCTCTCAACCTATGTCAATCATTTTCCCCAGAAAACAGCAGGGGTTAAAGACTGGACCTCTTCCATCAAAGGCGGTATGGATGTAAAATACGGACTCAACCAGGCATTTACCCTTGATGCCACGCTGGTACCTGATTTTGGACAGGTACAAAGCGATAACCGGGTACTCAACCTCACACCTTTTGAAGTCCGCTACCAGGAGAACCGCCCTTTCTTCACAGAGGGTACTGAATTGTTCAATAAAAGCGGCCTCTTCTATCCTCGACGCATCGGTATTGACCCCATACTCACCCATTCCATTGATGAATATATGGGGAACAATGACCGGATCCTGAAAAACCCCGTGGAGTCCAAGCTCATTAATGCCACCAAGATCTCGGGCAGAACCGCCAAAGGATTGGGCATCGGCGTTTTGAATGCCGTAACGAATAACCGTTATGCATCGCTGGAAAACAGGGATGACCTGAAACAACGGGAGGTGCTGATCGACCCGCTGACCAATTATAATATCATGGTACTGGATCAATCGCTGAAACATAATTCCAGTATCACGTTCACCAATATGAATGTATGGCGGAGCGGAGCGGAATACGATGCCAACGTAAGTGCCGCACAGTTCAGCCTCTATGATAAAAAGAATACCTGGAATGTAAGTGGTAAACTGGCCATGAGTATGCTGTCCGGCGCCGGGGTGACCGATCATAACCGCCGCGGATACGGCCATAGCTTTTCGTTTGGTAAATCCAGCGGACGGTTCACTTTCAATATCAAGCAGGACCTCATTGACCGGAAATTCCGAGGAAATGACCTGGGCTATTTCACCACCACCAACCAGATCGAACATTATGCCTATGCCGGCTACAACTGGCTCAAGCCCACACGCTGGTATAACCGGATGTTCTTCAATTTTAATTTTTATCATTCGTACCGGCTCATGAATCCCGCGGGATTCCAGGGAGTGAATGTAAATGTGAATATAAACAGCCAGCTGAAAAATCTCTGGTACGTAGGCGCCATGGCCGGCTTTGAACCCAAGAGCAACAATTACTATGAACCCAGGGTGGACGGACGATATTTCGCCGGCTGGTCGAATATTTTTTATTCCGCCTGGTTTGAAACCAATAACGCCCGGAAATACACGTTCTCCTTTCAGGGAATGCTGGTGGACCGGTCACTCTTTAACAGCAAACGGTATTCACTGGATATTTCCAACCGGTACCGGTTCAATAATAAACTCACGATCTCTCATGGACTCACCCTGAATCCACAGAAGAGAAATACCGGCTTTGCCGCATTCGATGGGGACAAAATCGTATTTGGCCGAAGGGACATACAGGTGGTGGATAATACGATCGGTATCAAGTATTCATTCAGCAGTAAAATGAATATCAATACCCGGATCCGGCATTACTGGAGCCAGGTACATTATGACCGGTACTTCCGCCTGCGGAATGACGGCTCACTGGCCCGCTATGATGAATACAGCGGCAATGCGGATTACAATATCAATTTCTTCAATATAGATATGGTCTATACCTGGCAGTTTGCCCCGGGCAGTTTCCTGAATGTGGTCTGGAAAAACGCGGCCGTGGAAGGTAACCGGGATGTGGATGGTGATTATTTCAGGAATGTGCGTCAGACCATGCAGGCAGATGACAATAATAATCTATCGCTGAAAGTGATCTATTTTTTGGATTACCTGCAGTTGAAAAAGAAAAAGAAAGGGTGATTGTCTTAATCACCCTTCGGCAGGCTCAGGGTGACAACAGCGGTCCTTGTCATGGTGAGTTTGCCGAACCATGATGAAGTCAACCGATCACTTCCCCATATTCCGGCTTCCAGTCGTACTTCCAGCGGCGGTGACTCCAGAGGTAGTTGGCCGGATCGCGGCGGATGATCCGTTCCACTTCGTTCCTGTATATGACCGTAAGTTGTTCGGGGGTAAACCCGGTCGAGTCTTCGGTGATCAGCTTGTAATCAAAATGAAAATGGCCGCGCTTTAAACGTTGAAAGCCGACCATCACCACGGCCGTATTATTCTTAACTGCGGCCTTGGCCGGGCCGGTGATAAAAGGGGCGGGTTTGCTGAAAAAATCCAGCCAGAAGGCATTACGCGGATGACCGGGGTTCTGATCAGCTGCCAGGGCCAGTACATAGGGTTGATCAAAAATATCGTGTGTCTGTTCTTTAAAAGCGGTGGCAGAGATCAGCACTGTCCCATGCCGTTTGCGGAAATTGTAAAAGACCCGGTCGAGCACTTTATTCTTTATGGGCATGTAAACACCTACAAAGGGTGCTTTTAGTTTGATGGGGTATAGAATATTGGCATACTCCCAGTTGAATTGGTGGCAGGCCATAACATGCACATTCTTTCCCTTCGCCAGTAAGGCATTGATCTCCTCCACTTCAGCCGAACTGCGTTTGAAAGCGGCGTTGGGTGAGATCGAAATAAACTTCACTGATTCAATAAAGGTATCGATCAGGTTCTTGTAAAACTGACGGGCAATCGCAAAGCGTTCTTTTTCTGATTTCTCCGGAAAGGCAATCCGCAGGTTATTCAATACCACATCAAGCCGGTATTTAAATACATAAAAGATCAACACGCGGATTCCGTCGGACAGCACATACAATATGCGGAAAGGCAGCAATGATAAAAGATACAGAAAGGGGTAGATCACATAATACATGAAGGCAAAAGATACGAATAATCAGCTGACTGGCATAGGCTCTCTGCCCACCCACTGATCTTTGTATTCCGGTTGCCATTTATGTTTCCAGCGACGATGACTCCAGAGATAGAGTTCAGGGTGCTGATGAATATTGGCCGACAGGTGTTCTACATAGCGGCGGATCAGTTCTCCATCCGGAAGTGCGGCCGGATCTTCGGCCAGCAGGAAATACTCAAAATGATAATGGCCCCGTTTGGGTCGGGTGGTGGTCATCATCACCACCGGTACTTTTTGTATCCGGGCAAATTTCTCAGGCCCTTTTACAAAGGCCGCCGGCTGATTCATAAAGTACAACCAATAGGCATCGGTGCCATGCGGCGGACTCTGATCGGCACCGAGGGCCAGCAAGTGTTGTTTTTTCCGCCAGGGGATAATGGCTTTTGCCATCTGAGTAGCCGGCAACAGCGGATTACCCCATCGGCCACGGATATACATCAGTAGCCGGTCGGCCACTGTACTGCTCTGCGGCAGGTACACCGTCAGAAAAGTATACGGCTGATTGATCCCGGTATAGAGGGTCATGATCTCCCAGTTGAAAAAATGCCCAAGGTTCACTTGTACGGACCGGCCGCTGGCATGCAATTCCGTAAAAATATCCAGGTTGCCACTGATCCGTTTGTTCAGGGCCTTTTTACTGATGGAGATCAGTTTGATCGTTTCGATCCAGTTGTCAATAAAATTACGGTAGAATTTGCGGGCGATGGTCCGCCGTTCGGCTTCTGTTTTTTCAGGGAAACTGTTACGCAGGTTCTCCAGCACGACCTCTTTGCGGTAACCGGCCACAAAATAGATCAAAACAAACAGGATATCCGCGATGCCATACAGTATAAAAAAGGGCAGCAGGGATATGAGGTATAATATGCCGAATACGAAATAGTACATTGCGGCGCAAAGATACTACAGAACGCTTGTGCCGGAAGGAACAACTGTCATCAAAGTACAATATTCTGTACGAGTACGCTCTTTTCAGGATAATCGGTATTGTAATGCAGTCCGCGGCTCTCTTTACGGAAACTGGCCCCTTTTACGATCAGGTAACCCACGGTGATCATATTCCGGAGTTCCAGCAACTGGGGAGAGAGCGAACTGCTCTGATACAGATGCTCTGTTTCTTCCCACAACAGGTCCAGCCGGCGCATCGCCCGTTGCAGACGCACATCATTCCGTACGATCCCCACATAATCACTCATCACCTGCTGCAGTTCTTTCAGACTTTGCGTGATCAGGATCATCTCCCGGGGCTCAGTGGTCCCTTCCGCATTCCAGTCAGGCAATGACGTATTGAACTCAATATCCTTAATGATCTCTGCACTGTCCAGAAAACAACGATGCGCAAAGACCATCGCTTCGAGCAGGGAATTACTGGCCAGGCGGTTGGCCCCGTGTAAACCGGTACTCGCACATTCACCGCAGGCATAGAGATGCTTTACAGAACTGCGGCCCCACTCATCCGTTTTGATCCCGCCACAACTGTAGTGTGCAGCCGGTGCAACGGGTATCATATTCTGGGTGATATCAATGCCGATGGAAAGGCATTTCGCATAAATATTCGGGAAGTGTTCTGTGAATTTTTCTTTGCTGAAATGACGGCAGTCGAGCCATACATGTTCCGTACCCGTACGTTTCATTTCGCTATCGATGGCTCTGGCCACGATATCACGGGGGGCCAGGTCTTTTCGCGGATCA
>CALRQQ020000013.1:0-21830 GCA_943370345.1 Chitinophaga pinensis | reverse complement strand
TTTTACTTCTATCACCTGAAGATTGGCTTTTACCAGTGCATACCGGTAATTCCCGATCGCCAGGGATCCGGTATATTGTTGTATGGCAGCGTTTTTGTCCATTGCAATTGCATCAATCAATGCAGGAAGTGTTACAGCAGTTTCCATCTTAGCGGGTAATTGCTCCTGCCACAATTTCTTACTGAAACTGACCGGGTCAAACTTTTGGGCATTCTTCCTATTATGTACACTCAGCTTCTCCACGTAAACTGACTTATAGGCGACCAGAACAATGACCAGAACGAGCAAAATGTATTTAAAGAGTTTGTTCACGTAGTTATTTTTTACCGTAAGCAATATAATCGCCGATATTGGCATGGGTTACCAGTTCCACGGCTACCGGCACTTTCTGCGGAAAATCCCGTTTACCTTTTATATAAGCATCGGCGTACTCAGCAGCTGTTTCCGCCATTACTTTGGGGAACTGCATGCCCGTGGCCGCTACTTTATTTTCTCCAATGGAAGTGATCACATCTTCTGCACCGTCAAAACCAAATACTTTTACCTGATCCGCTTTACCGGCAGACACCAATGCCTGGTAGGCGCCCATGGCCATGCCATCATTACCACAGAACACGGCATCGATATCCGGATGTGCCTGAAGAATGGACTCCATCACTTCCATAGCTTTGTTACGATCGAAATCCGCACTCTGCTGTGCCAGCATTTTAAAATCTTTGTAATTGTCCACCACACTGTGAAATCCCTTACTTCTTGCCCATGTATTGTTATCTCCAACGATACCGAGCAGCTCTACATACGTACCCTTCTTATTCAATGTCTGGGTAAAATACTTGCCAATGGCCACCGCACCGGAATAACTATCCGATAAGATCTGTGAAGTGGCAGCATCCAGTGAATTGATCTCCCGGTCCATACAGAACACCGGAATACCGGCTGCCTTTGCCTTTAATACATTGGCCACGGAACCATCCGCATCCGTGGAGTTGAATAAGATGGCATCAAAACCGGCCACAATGATATTCTCAAAATGATCACTTTCCGTAGCGGTATTATTCTGCGAATCAAAGATCCGGGCTTCATAACCCAGTAACTTGGCTTTGGCAGCTGCGGTCTCTGCCAGGAAGACAAACCAGGGATTATTAAGGGTGGAGACCACGATGGCCATTTTCTTTGTACCTCCGGATGGCTTATCCGCAGAACCACAGCTGGTACCGAAGAACAGGAGCAGGGTAAATAACCCGGCCATGTATATGCGCATATTTTTCATAAATCAAACAATCATTATTTCTTTATAACCGGATGATCCGGATAGCGAGAAATGGTTTTGCCGGCAAATTCACTTTTTTATTATCCTTATCCATAAAGCGATAATCTGCCGCTTCACTGGTTTCAAATACTTCCTGAGAGTCGGTGATGGTCATGCTCCAGGTATCGATCACCTGAACCTTGAACCGCTGTCCTTTGACCGGTTTCTCAAAAGATCCGTTCTTCACCGGTATGTTGAACGCCCAACTGTCCTTTACCTCCGTTCCGAAATAGATCAGCCAGACACCTTTGCCGGTAGTGGCAGTCTGCAGATCACGACTGATATCTGCCGGATCCAGTGGTCCTTTGTTGGATTCAAGTATAGCTCTTAAAAAAGTTGCCCGCTTCCAGCTCTCTCCTCTGAAATATCCGCCTTTGGCCCAGAAGATCGTATCCATTCCGGGATACCGTTGGTAGGTATCACCATGCGTAACATAGGTACCGCCGATGGCACCCATCCACATAAGCCGGGTCATTTCCTGCGCGGTATGACGGCCCCAGCGTTGTTTCAGGTTCCCTTCATAACCCACTTCATCGTAGATGACCGGCTTATGAAACACATTGCGTAAAATAGATGCCGCCCCGAAATTCATCACCGGCGCTTCATCCTGAATACTGAGATGTGTGATGGCCGGCATACTGTAATCAAAATAAGTAGCGGTACTTCCGTGGATGGATAATAAATGATGATAAGGATCTGCTTCACTCACCTGGCGGGTCAGTTTCTTCCACTGATCCACCGAGCGGGTCTTTACATAATCCCATTCGTTAGCCATCGACCACCAGATATTACTGAAGGAGGAGAGTCTGGCTGTGATATACGCCAGATACAAACTATCGGCCTGCTCGGGCATCGCATCAAATCCCCAACGTCCTTTATCATACGGGTGAAACAGGATCAGATCGGCCTCAATTCCCATTTGCTTCAATCGTTCCAGTTGCTGCTCGAGTTCCCTAAAAAAAGCCGGATTGAAACGGGTAAAGTCCCATTGGTTGGTTGTGCTGTCTGCCTGACTATTTCGCTCATAAGGATAATTGGGTGGCTCTTCTTTAACCAGATCATAATTTTTCGGGAAGACACACATCCGGACTTTATTAAATCCGCTATTGGCAAATGTGTTCAGGGTAATCTGCTGCAGGCCCTTGTTCATATGATTCCAGGCATAGGCCGTAGTACCCACCGGATAATAAGGCGTACTGTCCGCATAAACAAAATGATATTGCGCTGCCACTTTAACCGGTCCATGGGTCAAAGGAGCAAGCGGTCCACAGGTAAATCGCCCACGCTGATTATTCAATTCGGGGATATTACTGGAAGTAGTGTACTCCCACTCACCTGTAATACCCGGCATGAACCGGATACAAAAGCGGTCTCCGCCATCATAAAAGCCCGTTACCCGGATACGTTGTTGTTTATTCCGGAATACCGCCGATAACTGTACACCAGTAAAAGCATTCCCGCTGTAGGTATGATGAAAAACCTTTTCAAACTTACCCCAAAGCGGTACTTCCTGTGACTTTACCTGAACGGCGGTCATCAACAAGAAAAAGGAGATAATATAATGGACTGGTCTTATCATGCTATACTAACTGGAGAGCCGCAGTGGCGATCCCTTCTTTACTTATTCCATAATGACTTAATATTTCAACCTGCGAACCCGTCACGGTATATTCATCGGGTATTCCCATGATCCGGAATTTTTTGCTATACCCTTTTTGTAAGAGATATGAAGCCACTGCTTCTCCTAATCCGCCATGTACACTGTGCTCCTCAATCGTCAGGATGGCTTTACAACGGTCAGCTAACTTATCAATCAGCGCTGTATCCAATGGCTTGATCGTGTGCATACTCACCACTGTGGCGGCAATGCCTTTTTCACTCAGTAAACGGGCGGCTTCAACAGCCGGATGAACGGTTTCTCCGTTTGCTATGATCGCCACATCTTCTCCTTCCGTTATAACACGGCCCTTGCCAAATACAAACTCCTCTTTTCGTTCGGTGAGAAAGGGCATGGGTTTCTTACCAAAACGCAGGTAAACCGGGATCTGGCTGGCCGCTGCCAGTTCAGTGGCTTTCTCTGTTTCATAATTATCCGCAGGTACTACGATGATAATATTATTGATCGCCCGCAGCACGGCGAAGTCATGCAGACTATGATGCGTACTGCCTAATGCTCCATAACTTACCCCGGCACTGATACCCACCACTGTGGCAGGGTTATTACTGTAACAGATATCATTCTTGATCTGTTCGAGCGAACGGGCCGTCAGGAAACAGGCAGGTGATACGGCAAATACTTTTTTATCACAGGAGGCAAGCCCTGCAGCCACGCCTACTAAGTTTTGTTCCGCAATACCTACTTCTACGATCTGATCCGGTAAGTCCTGCCCAAATTTTACCAGTTTGCCTGATCCTCTTGAATCGCTGGTCACAGCAATGATATTCCGGTCTGCGGCAGCCAGTCGTTGCAGGGTCTCCGAGAAGATATCCTGGTTGGGTTTGTAGCCTAAATCTTTATTTGTTTCAACTGTCATCTGTGATAATTAAGTAAAAATTGTTTTGCTACTAATTCACCCTTCGGCAAGCCTGCCTGTCCGGTAGGCAGGCTCAGGGTGACAGCTGCTCTTGTCATGCTGAGCCTGCCGAAGCATGAACCTGATTTAATAGGGCATCCAGCTCCTCCTGTGCCTGTTCATACTGTTCTGTAGTAGGTACGCCATGGTGCCATTTCAACTGGTTCTCCATAAAACTCACGCCTTTCCCTTTCACCGTTTTGGCGATGATGACGGATGGCTTTCCTTTTTCAAAGGGCAATGAAGCAAAGGCTTCTTTCAAGGCTGCTATATCGTTTCCATCCACTTCACGTACTGCCCAGCCAAAAGCTTTCCATTTTTCATCCAATGGATCGGTATTCATCACATCGGCCGTACCGGCTGTGATCTGTAAGCCGTTCTTATCCACGATCGCACAGAGATTATCGAGTTTATAATGGGCGGCACTCAAAGCGGCCTCCCAGTTACTTCCTTCGGGCAATTCACCATCACCCATCAGCGTAAAGACACGGTAGTCCTTCTTGTCTTTTTTACCTGCAATGGCCATACCTACACAGATGGGTAATCCATGTCCAAGTGCACCGGTATTTTGTTCCACCCCATTGATCTTGCGGGTGGGATGACCGATATAATGCGACTGGTACTTACATAAGGTATTCAGATCCTCTTCAGGGAAAAATCCTTTGTCGGCCAGTACCACATATAAAGCTTCAACACAATGACCCTTGCTCTGTACATATCGGTCGCGGTCGGGCGAGGTAAAACTGGCCGGACCCACATTCAGTACTTCATTATACAACACATTCAGTATATCGGTGGCCGACAAACTGCCACCGGTATGACCGGCTTTGGCCCCGAGTATATACTTCAGTATTTTCTTCCGGTACTGTATGGATCGTATCGTTAATTCAGCTGTCGTCATTCCTTTATTTTCATTAAGCGTGCTGGTAGGTTTCCCAGCCCAGGTAATTTTCAAAAGCTTCCTTTAAGATGCCCGCTGTTTTGCTGGCATTCATTACCACATGGTGTTCAAAGCCGTTCTTACATACATACTGCATCAGTCCCTGCAGGTTACCGATCTGTGCCACGGCCCGGTTACCAAATGTATTCAGGGCATCATTGGTCAGATCACCTTCTCCAACGTATGCTTTAATAATACCCTTGCAATCATCGGTACTAATACGTCCGTAGGTCAGCGGCATGGCCGGAGTACGTCCATCCAATGCACCATAGGTATTCTCTGTACCCACACTGGTTCCGAGGATGGGTGCGGTACTGATCGTGATATCAGGTAAAAATGATTTGGCCCAGTTCCCACAATGGAACAGCACACACTTGGTATCATCATCCGCATAGTTATTGTTCCAGTCCACCAATGCGGAAGGAGAGCCACTGGCCAGCTGCATCGCATACATACTCAGGGTTCCGGTCACATCCACTTCACAGGCGGAAGGCAACATGTTCTCACTCATCATGCTCATGCTGGTACATACATTACAGCCATAGTTCTGCTGCAGGGAGGTCCAGCACTGGATCGCAGTGGCATCCAACGCATTTGCAGCCATAAAATCAGCCAGGGCTACATCGAGTTTTGCGATCTGCACCAGACGGTCCGGAGGGGTCAATCCTGTATTTGCGTACGCATGGATCTTGTCCAGTTTTTCTTTCACCACCGCATCTGTTGCCGTGAGTTTATTTGCATTACCCAATATCTCAGACAGATCGACCGTTGTTACTGAAATGCCATTGCGCTGCAGGATCTTCTCACTGTACCGAACGGTATTGAAGGCACCGGGTCTAGCACCCACGGCCCCGATCCGCACTTTACGCAACCCTTTCACCACACGGCATACAGCGGTGAAGTTGCTAAGGTCTGTTATAAAGGAAGGATCCGAAGGACTGACCACATGCTTGGTGGTCAAGGTGTATTTGATCCCAAACTGATAGAGGTTATTGCATACAGAGATCTTGCCACACCAGGCATCACGGCGGTTCACCACATCCATCTTCCCAAGGTCATCGGGATAGCCCTGAACGAGTACAGGTACATTAAGGCCGGATAGCTTTATCGTCTCCGCTACTCCTTTTTCATCTCCGAAATTCGGCAGTACCACCAGGATCCCATCAATAGCTTCTGCGTGTTGTTTGAACAGGTTGGCACATTTCTGTGCTTCGGCAAAGGTTTCTACGCCGCCGAGTTTGGAATCGGCGTCCGATAATAAAACGGGAGTGATATTTAGTTTCTTGAACAGATCCAGAATTTCCGTGCGGGCTTCGGCCACTAATTTATCGGGAAAAAAATCCCGGTTACCGATGATCACGCCCAATGTGCTGTGTTGATTAGCTGCCATATTATTTCAACGATTTTGTTTTGACTGAATGAATTAAATATTTCGCTTCCTTTTCTTTCCGGTCTGCACCTGGCAGATCATAGGACTGATCGGTAGGCGTATCGGTATCCGGGAATCGACGAACACTACCGGTACGGAAGACCAGCCGTTCCACAGAGGCTACCGGCTGAAAACAGATATTGGTGGAGGGCTTACCCCCATTGATGATCACACTGTAAAAACGGGTAGCTGTATTCAGCTCAATCCTTACGTTGATCGTTTCGCCCTGATTATATTTACCCAGACTTTTATTACGATAGCCTTGTTTAGTGAGTATCGATCCGGTGGAATCAAGAATCAGTCGCAGGCAAGCCGTTCCTTTTGCATCCGCCAATTCGATCTCCAGTTGTCCATGGGAAGTCTGTGCTGCGCTGATAATGAAACTCAGCTCCAGTTTTTTTGTCACGGGAAATACCCGCTCGGCTTTTGCATAATCAAAAGGGTCACTGTCTTTCAGCGAGATCGCTTTCTGATCCTTGTACTGCTCCATGGCCACTTTGCACCAGAGCGGACTGAAAATATTCCATTCATTCAACTCTTTCCCCTCAGGCACCCCGCTGAAATCATCATTTACATCCTTTGTCACTTTATCTTTCACCGGAACCGGGATCCGGCTCACCCACATATCTTCCTTATTCATACTATAGGTCACCCACATATTACCATCAGCCGGTTTGCCATCCATTTCCTGGATACCCCGTACATACTGCGGACCATAACTTTTGTAGGCGCCGCCATACCGCATGGACGTGATCTCCCCATTGACTAATAAGAGATTTTTATAGTTCAGTCCGTTATCACTCACACTCAGGGCCAGCGGCCAGCGAAACTCGGATGGATTATAGACCGTGGCGTATTTTCCATCGCTGGTGCGTTGTCCCCAGATCTTGGCATTGGCATTTACAAAACCGGGTCCCCGGGTGGGATTATATTGCCAGGTCTTTCCTTCATCCTTGCTGATACTGGTGAGTGCATATTTCCAGAGACCTACTACACGGCCATCTTTCAAATGATAATAATTAAACGCTTTAAAGTCTTTTTGTAACGGGATCAGCGGATCATTCCGGTCACCTTCTTCCACGGTCTGCATCATTAACAATGGCGTATTAAGAAATTCATCTCCCGCTTTGATAAGCGCTGCATCACCGGACGTTCTGTAAAAAGGATAGTGGGTATTACTTTCATTGAAATCATGGTTATACCGCAAAAAGTAAATGGGACCGAAACTTCCGTCTTCTCTGATCTCCCGGATCACCCGGCCAATACCATTGCCGTCATTCGGATCATCTTTTTGTCCGAGCGCAATACCATAATAGGCCACGGCATACAGTTTATTGCTTTTACTGGTATAAAAACCCACGCGCTGATGCATAACCGCATAACTATTCTTTGCTGTATCCTTCTTTCCTTCTTTTACATAACCATCGGGTATCTTGTAGGGCGGAAAGATCACAACCGGTGCTGACCAGTTGTATCCATCTCTTGATGATTGCAAAAGCGTTTGTCCGGGTGCAATATGTTCCCCCACCGGATTACTCAGGTATTCCAGGTAAAAGGTATTGTTCCGGTACGCCAGCATGGGCGCATGGTTATAGGTCCAGGAAGTCGTTTGATTATTATCCGAACGGTTGGCCCGCATGGTCTGAATATTATGCACGCCAATCACGGGGGAAAGCTGACCGTGGTGGTAGTCGGCATTGGAAAAGTTGCTGCCGGTATAGCGGACAGTGTCCTGAGCAAGGATGAGTAACTTGTCCGCCGGAGCTTGTGCGAAGGCGGATGAGTAATGAATAATGAGTAATATGAGTGAAAGTCTGCGCATTAATGATCTGTCTTTTTAATTAACTGGCGTAATAATTTTCTTTTAACCGCTACAATAGTTCCATGTTTATGTCCCTGAGGTACCTGCACAGCAGTTGTTACATTCCTGAATTCTTTAAAATCGTTGGTACTCACTGCCTCATAGATCTTCTTTTGGTACGCATCAAAATAGATCAGCCATTCGTTCTTCAGTTTTATCACGGATGGCCCTTCTGTAAACTTATCACTGAAAGATGTTGAAATATTATTCCACGGGCCCATCGGGTTATCCGCAAAAGCCACTTTCAGATTTCGTTCCGGACGGGTATTGTCTTTCAATACCAACACATAGTCCTTCGCCCCTCTTTTAACGATCACTGCATCGATCACACTGAAGCCGGGATCCAGAAAGGGTTTGGTGTCACTGAATGTGTTGAAATCCTTTGTCGTGATCACATACATCCGGTGGTTATTGCTATCCTCTTCTATTCCTCTTTCAAATCGGCCCGGTATACAACTGGCCCAGATGATCATGAACTGGTCCCGGTCGTCATCATAAAATAACTCCGGCGCCCAGGTATTCACTACCACTGGTTCTTTTTGCAAGACCGGAATAAACTGTTGTGCACTCCAGTTGATCAGATCTTTTGATGAAGCATAACCGAACCCTTTATCACCTCTCCAGCTGCTGGTCCATACCAAATGAAAAGTACCGCTCTTATCCTGTACCATGCTCGGGTCACGCATCACTTTCTGGTTGCCCACCGCTGGACGAAGCAAGACGGTATCCAGATCCTTCCATTTCTTTCCATCATAACTATACAGCATCCGGAGTCCGGCATCGGCCGGTTCATGGAATGATGTGAAGACCCAGGCCTTCCTGTTGCAGGAGACTAAACTCACAAAGAGCAATATGATGATAGCATGTCGCAATTGTTTACTTCTCTAAAATGAGCACCCAATCGTTTCCATTGGCGGGTTCTCCGGGTGGGTCAAATTCTATATCCAGCCTATTCCTGTACTCACTGAATGGTTTTCGTTCACCGGTGGATGGACTGAACCAGGCTGCTTTGCGGGGACTGAATTTCAGTTTCATCAGGTCGACTTTGAAACTTCTTCCATTATAGGTATAAAAGAAAGCATAATTACTGCCTCTTGTGGCAGCGATATAATCATAGCGCTGTCCATTATTCACCACGGCATCCTGGGCGGGTACCCGGTCGAAATATGATTTACTTTCAATCAGCTTTTTTAATACCTGCATTTGTGCAGCCCCCGGTGCCTGTAAACCCGTTTTCCAGTCAACCAAAGGAGAGAAGGAAGCGGATGAATCCGGTGCTGTGTAATATTGCATCACTGAATTGTGCCCATAAGTAAATCCGCATGCACCGGCAAATACACTCCAATACGCATAGCGCCGGATCTCAAAATCCTTCCAGTAAGGCTGATTGGCTTCATGCAATCCATACGGGATCGCCTCATAAGAGGGTTCTCCATCGAAAGTTGGTTTTACCGGTTTCAATTGATAATCATCCTGCACATATTTCCAGTTATCCTCTCCGTAATGCAGAGTTTCATTTCCGGATGTATCCTGTGCATAACTGCGGTGCCCGCTCTGAAACATATTAAAGTCCAGCCAGGGTTCCTTATGAAACCAGGTGGAAGAGGAGTTTCGGCCACGTGGATGGAAGCCGATCAGGTGTTTTTTATCGATGGCACGGATCGTTTTCCCGATCATATTCCAGGAATCGATGCCATCACTTCCCTTAATATCACCACCATTCAGCCAGATGATATTGCTGAAGTTCTTGTACCGGTTGGCCAGAAAAGTTGCATAACCCCTCGCCTTCTCTGGATTGATTTTTTTAATATTCCCTCCCCATACCGGCACCAGCGCCATATATATTCCTCTTTTTTCTGCTTCTTTAATTATATAATCCACATGATCCCAAAATCCATACTTCAGGTCATCTGTCACATGTTCATCATTCAGCACGGGTCTTGATACATCCCTATTATGAATGGAAGAGTCGCCATATACATTTACCGCATCATTCACATTATGTACCAGCATCACCTGGATCACATTATAGCCTTTTCGTTGACGGTCGTCCAGATAAAACACCGCCTCTTCGCGGGTACACTTCTTAAATAACAGCCAGCCGGTATCTCCCAGCCAGAAAAAGGGTTTCCCGTCCGCCGTCTGAAAAAAACGCTTATTGGCTGAAACTTTAAGTTGTTTCAACTGGGCCTCTCCCTGCTCCATATTGCACAAGGTGATCAGTAGTATCAGTAGTATCCGCTTCATGATCTGGTTGTAATATTTTATCCGGCCAATCCCTTACCTCAGTTCCAGTTTACGGGTAAGTGTATTATAGATAATTTTTTTCTTTCCGTCGCTCAGCCAATATTCATTTTCGGTTGTTGTATGCACCGGTTTCATTCCGGCGCCGGCTTTCAGTATTTCTTTATCTGTGTTAGCAGACAAGACGGCCATACTTCCTCCAGCCATAAAGGCTGCCATACCAAATTCGGCATAGCTGTCACCACTGTATATCACGGCCTTCCCCGGATATTTATCCCGGTATTCCTTTACGGCCCGGTACACCTGGTCAAAACTGGTCTTGCGGGGTTTCAGTAAACGGGCATGCTGACGGGGAGCCAGGCTTTGTCCACCCAATGGCGCATATACAGAACCGTCAGCCTGGTAATGCCAGTAGCGGATATCAATGATATCGATCAGTCCCGCATAAGCAGGTATGCTTAATATAGAATCCTGTACATCTTTGGTTACACTCAGCCCGATCAATGGATGCTTCCCCGTCTCTTTCTCCCATTCACGTATGACATCGAGCCAGAATTTTACAAAATGGAGCGGACCGGTAAACTCTTCCCCGATCAGCTGGATCACACTGTTATTGTCCTTGAAGTTATTCAGGCACTGGCGGATATATTTCTTATGCAACTCACGACGTACCGGGTTACTAATATCATAAAACTGTTCGGCGTAGAAGATGCGTTTATCACCGGCATAATTTACCGGTTCATTAAAACCTGTATTGTTGATATTATTGGCCGTACGCCAGGGAAAATCCGCATAATGCGCGCCGGCCTCAATGATATTATGCTGGAAATAATTTTGATGAACGAGCACCAGTTCCTGCTGATCGGCCATATCGGCAAACTGTTTCAGCCGGCTCCAGTAAAACAAATTGTATTTCGTGAGATCATACTTGCTTAATCCATCCCAGGCCGTTTCCTTTCCGCTGCGGGCAAAGGGCAGTTCATAAAACGGCGGCCATACTTCACCATCCATCCGGCGCACCCGCTGGTGATCATCACGACGGCGATCGTACCAGAGACCATAATTATGTTCAAGCGCAACCGTGTTTGAACTCAGCATCTCACTCACCACTTCATCAATATTATCGGTCAGTCCTTTACCGGCCCGGCCCGGAACGAATCGGGTAAGGTGTGCTTTGGCCTGCTGCAGATCTTTGCCATGGACCCCGCCACTCCACCATTGGATATTGTGTCTTTTACCGGCTACCAGTATTCCACCCCGCTGGAGGAGTCCGTTGATCACTTTCAGTTCGGGTGCTTTTGCCATGGGTACCGGTGTTTTCTTTATCCCGATCTCATCAATCGTCTTAACACCTGATACTTCCGTATTGATCTTATTTCTCGTATTGGCCTGTTCAATCCAGCCGCGCAAAGTGGGTCGTGGTTTGATCGCTTCTTTGGTGAGTGAAAGGGCAACATCTACCGGCGGACTACTGCTGGCTTCCGTTGATAATGGAAGCAGCTGTGCCTGTTCATTGGTATTACGGTTCAGCCGCTCTGCCAGTTGTGCATAAAAGAGACTACGGGGATTGATGCTGTTATTTGATTCATTCCAGTATCCATCACCGGCAAACTGGCTCCAGCTGCCAAAAGCCCAGTTCTGTGCAGTAGGGGGTTTATAACAATCGATCCGTGCAGCCGTGCAATTCCAGAAAACACTGTTTGCTGCGGCCCAGCCGGTTCCGTTATTATCCTGTCCCCGGTTACCAAATCGTAACGCATTACCATCCACATTCACCACATCAAACAACACACCGGAGGCCCAGCTGTCAACAGCGCCGCTGAAACTATAGGGTAATATGGATTCACATTGTACAAAGGCATTCGGTCCGGGAGCACAGTAACCTGTACCAAAATCATGATAGCCATTCTCGGCATAACAACGCTGGAACAGGGTCTGCTGGCCGGCCGTAAAAAAAGTATAGCGGCGCTGACCACCGATCTCTGATACCGGGTTCAGCGAAATGCAATCTTCCACAGTGATCCGCTTCGATGTTTCAAGTACACTTACAGCCGATCCGGCAAAATTGCGGAAGCTGAGCTGACGGACCCAACAATCTTCAGCATGCTCTGCGTTAATGGCATTCCAGCGATGCTCTTCATCTTTGGGATTTGTCTTATCGTACACAGAAACGAGCGACATGTTTTCGATACCGCTATTACGTACCCTGCCCGTTGGATATATAAAATAAAGACGGGCGCCTCCATAAGAGGTATCCAAGGCGGTCGTTAACGGAGCATCAAGGGTGATCTCTGTACCATTCTCAGCAATGATCTTACGGTCAAAAAAAATTGTATGGTCACCGGGTTTCCAGCCCAGGGCGGTAATGCCACCACCGAAATGATCCGTACCCAGTTTTTGTATCCATGCAGCAGTCGAAGGCCGGGTGATCATTACCTGACTGCCATGTTTCAACTTTAATATCGTGTTCTCTACATTCAGCTTTCTTGCATTTACCGGTACATACGCATCGGTAATCGCCAGCCCTTCCCCTTCCAGCGTAACCGTACTCTTTCCTATAATTTTTACCAGGGCCAGTCTGCCGGTACCGGTACCGGTGATCGTGGTCTGATTCACTCCGCTTCCCCGCAATACCACCCCCGATGCATTGATCCGTAACTGGCCATTTACTTCATAATTTCCTTTCTGCAATAAAACAGCACCACGTATACCGGATCCGTTATCCGGTAACGAAGCCACGTAATCCAATGCGGACTGGATACGAAGAGTGGCATCCCCTTTAAGTACCGGTACGACAACTTTCACCGGAACAAATGGAATGGGCTCTTCCGATGCTTTATAACCACAATAAGAAAAATCGGGAATTCGGTCACCGTTGGCCTCAGCGGTATACTGCAGCCTGCCCTTGTCATAATATAAAGGCGGAACAGGCTTTGCCGGTTTCTGTGCCAGCAAAGCCTGTTGATACATACCTGTGAGCAGTAGTATTAAAACGTATCTGTATAGTTGATTATACCTCACGCTGATGGACCTGTTTTGAACCTTTCTTAAAAGTACGACAGTATTTGCTTCATAATATTGACATATCGCGTTATATACCTGTCAGATTTTACTTACTTCTTCACCACCTGGAGGGGTTTCACCTGCTTAATGTCCACCACACTGTTCAGATAGTTCTCGATATTGCTATACCCGTTCTTTGCCAGTTTACCGGCATCGCCTGCGTCATTGGGATTAAGCCCGTTCTTCAGTTCATACGCATCCGGTATACCATCGTTGTCACTGTCCTTATAAGGAGTACCCTTGTACTCGGGGTAACCGCCTACCTGGGAGGGATCGGTGATGATACCGATCTTATATGAATCAAGTGGCAGACGACGGTGTTTGAATTGAGTTTCGGGAGGCTTTACATTGGGGTTCACTTCTACTTTACCAGTAGTTACTTCTTTCACGATCCTTGTATCCACCGGGTCCCTTTTCGGAAGAGTGGCTCCGGCATTCGCCAGCACATACGCTTTGGCTTCTTCTGCTTTTAATATAGTAATGGCCGGCATCGGTAAGGGTTTGGGCCATTTGATATTATCCGTAAACTCTCCTGTATTTCGTTGCTCTTCAATCTGTACCCCGCCATTCCAGTTGTCTTTGGTTACTTCCGGATAACCTTCCACAAAATTACCATTTACATAAGAGCGACCATATACCCTGGTCTTCAGTTTGCTTCGTCCGCTTTCCGGTTTCAAAATGCGGTACGCGATGGGAGTTTTGGGAGTTGCTGGACCCGGTTTGAAATAATTATTGATGATATTGAACTGGGCGCGGTAATCTCCGCCATCGATACTGCGGTGTACCCAGTTGTAGACTACATTGTTGACAAAATTGAAAACCCCGTTCCAGCCTACAGAAGGATTTCGTCCTGCATTGTTGGCCCAGAGGTTACGCATGAACGTACAGTTCTCTCCGCCAAGTGTACTGCCAAATGCATGGTTCCAGGTATCCAGGGCTTCACCAAAAATGGAATTCTGAATGGTGATATTCACCGTCGGGAATTTATCCTCGATCTTTCCGGTACTGTCATTGTACATGTGCCGGTACATACTCATATTCTCATCTAACCCCCAGGTCGCACTCACATGATCGATCATGATATTGCCGATCGGGTTACCGCCAATGGCATCATCCCTCCGACCCACCCAGGTCTCACCCCGGCGGAAACGCATATACCGGATGATCACATCATGGGTATTGATCCATACACTTTCTCCCGCGATACAAACGCCATCTCCCGGCGCGGTTTGCCCGGCGATGGTAACATAAGGAGCCCGGATGATCAGCGGAGTGCTGAGGCGGATGATCCCTGCTACATTAAAAACAATGATCCGTGCACCACCCTGTTCACAGGCCCAGCGCAGACTGCCCGGACCATCATCATTCAGGTTGGTAACGACCAGTACTTTTCCCCCACGGCCGCCAAAAGAAAATTTACCACCCCCTTCTGCACCGGGAAATGCGGGAATATCCGCTTGTGGCAATTCATCCACCCGCGAAGCCCATGGAATAAAAGGTTTCCCCTTTTTGGCTTCCTCCTGAATAATGGGCCAGGCCACCAGCCAGGCTGAATCGGAGTGGTGATTAGCAGCACGCATCAACGAGTCGGATTTGCGTTGCACCTCTGCCGGAATATCAGGATACTGTGCGAGCAGACTGCCGGATAAACCCAGGCTAATAGTAGTGATGAAGACGAACCTTGAAACACGTTTCATGATCATAAAATTTTGTATCCATTAGACGCCTGAACAGATAAAAACTGTTTGCATTACCGGCGGTTTGAAAGAAAAAAGAGAAAGTTGTGAAGGACTTTCTCTTTTTCAACTTTGTTTATGCTGATTTTACTTCTGCACTTTTACATCAATTTCTATTGCGGTCAGCTGATCGGCTGAGTTCTGGTTGGTATATCTTACCAGAATTGCACCATATTTACCGGCAGCGGTTTTAAATCCGATCACATTGTTACCGGCAGATGTACTTACTGCGGTCACCTTGGAAGCGGTACCCGATGTCATATTGTTTTTAATAAGCGTATTGATGGCTCCGGAAGAACGGAGGTTGGTCACAAAATTGACTGAAGAGGGCATCTTCTTCAGTAAAGTGGCGTTCTTGGTCCAGCTGGCAAAATCGTAGAAACTCAGCTGTGGTTGCGCTGAATTCAACGCATAGAAACAATGGGCATTGGTTCCGGAGATATCATAATAATAGCCGAAGTCAATAGTAGCAGAATTGCTGGCACCCGTTGTATAACTGTAGGTCTTACCATCCATTACTGAATAAAAAGCGGGGTTGGTCTTGTTGGTGGTATCCGGTACTTTCATGATCCGGTAGCTCCAGAAATAGAAATCCGGTGTTACCGTTACTTTGAATACTTTACCCCCATCACCCAGGAAGGTAGCGCGGCTGTCACGGGCCAGCACACGATAGGTATAATCACCGGCAGAGCTGTCGACTTTATATCCTTTGGTGGCAGAGAATACTTTCTTATTAGCTGCATTGTCCAGCCGGAAGGTATCGACCCGTACACCGTTCCGCTGTATTTCCACATAGGCCATATCCTGCGGAGAGGCAATGGTGAAATCCAGGTAGATACTGTCATTCGGATTCAGGGTCACATCGCCTGTCAGGAATTTAGCCCCGGTACCTTTGTATTCAACGGTGACATCGTAGGCATCGATCGGCTCTACTTTTTTCTCGCAACCGGCGATCAGCATGGCAGCGCCGGCGAGTAGTGTCAGGTATTTTTTCATATTGAATGTCTTTGTTGGTTTGAATTATTGTAAAGGATCAAATGTTCCGTTGATCCAACCGGCTGTCTGCTGAATAACAAATGTATTCTGGCTGAAGAAGTTGGGCAAAGGATAGAAATAATAGTTGGCCGGGATATTGATCACACTGGAACCCTCCAATGAAGCGATTGTCGGTGTTGCGAAAATAGCAGAGTAGGTTACCGGGTTATTCAGATCAGCGGTATCACGCGGTTTGGTACCTGCAGCATTGGCCAGATCAAGGTAGATCCTTCCGGCAACTGTGCCTGTTCCCGCAAAGTACGGTGACTTTGGCGCCACTTTGTATGACTGACGGGCAGAGATCAGGTTGAAATTACGGGTTCTTCTCAGGTCCCAGTAGCGTTTACCTTCCATGGAAAACTCCACCATCCGCTCATTCAGGATCAGGCTGCGCATGGACGTTACATCCGTAGCCACATCCAGTCCGTAATCAAATGATCCCGCTGCAATACCTGCACGCTGACGGATCAGGCGTACCATATTTTTTGCTTCCACCATACGGCCGGTCTCATTGGCGCATTCGGCATAGTTCAGGATCACTTCAGCAAAACGCATCTCGATCCAGTCCATTCCACTGCCGCCACCGGTATTGGAAACATACACAGCTTGTGCAGGGGTAAGGGTGGGATTACATAAACGCTTACAATAAAAACCGGTAACGATCGTGCCGGCTGTTTCATCCAGTACACCGGTATAGCTCCATTGCTTGCGGGTGGCTTTGCTGCTCAGTGGCCATGGGGCACCATTATAAGCAACCGAAGCATTCAGACGGGGGTCGCGGTTCAGCCAGAACTGTGTGGCATTATACCCGGATGAAGCATGCGTAATCGGAAGGCCATTACTCATGGTATACGCCTGCACCATGTTCCAGGTCGGCTGGTTGGATCCACTGCCGGCAGTGGATTCAGAGAAAGGACGGGTCACATTCTCAAGATTGGTACCCAGGTCACGTGACGTATTATATTTTCTTACCAGTAAGATCTCGCGGTGATCTTCGGTGGTGAAGATATTGGCATAGTTTGCAAGCAGGGTATAGCCATCTGTTACACACTGATCGTACGCAGCTTTATTGGCCTGGTAAGCGGCTTCCCAACGACTGCTGATATTGGTGGGATTGAACTGAGGACTTGCCCAGTACAGGAGCACTTTTCCTTTTACAGCCATCGCAGCAGCACGGGTGACACGACCCACATCACTACCCGACCATAAAGCCGGCAGATAAGCTGCAGCCGAATCGAGATCATCGGCTATTGCGGCGACACACTCACTGGTTTTGGCACGGGGCACATTCAGTTCATCGTTCAGACTTTGTGATCGCAGGATCAGGGGCACACCACCATACAGTGATACAAGTTTGAAATAGGTAAAGGCCCTCATGAAGAAAAACTGTCCTTTCAGCGTTTTTTTAGTGGCATCGGCAATCGACGCACTGTTATTCAATCCTTCGATCGCGATATTACAGCGACGGATATCAAAATAACGGTTGGAGGTGATACCATTGGATGTACCGATATCGGTCACTGAATTTTCGTTCAACGTACCATACAGAAATGCGGTATTGGCGTTATTCAATTCATCTGACGTGTTGTGGATACCACCCAACGCAGGCCATTGCGGGATAACGAGGGCATAGGTCCTGTTCAGAAAAAGTCCGACAGCTCCTTCGTCATTCCAGATATCTGAATCGATACCCTGGGGATCCTGCAGGTCGAAGAACTCATCATCCTTCTTACAGGCCGGCATTGCTGCCATCAGGGCCAGCAGCAGGAGTGTGAGCAGTTTTCCGGATTTCATTACTTGTTTCATGTACTAAATATTTTGTTGTTAACTCGGAATTGTTGTTTTATAAGCTGGCATTGATACCGAAAGAAATGGTCCTGAGTGTCGGATAACTCGCATAGTTTGAGGTATACGGATCTTTATACTTCAGCGGGTTGATAATGCTCCACAGGTTGTTACCGGTGACCATGATCCGCAGATCCGGGATGCGCAGCTTAGCGGAGATCCGCTTTGGCATCTGGTAAGACAATACCATATTATTGATCCGGCTTTGTGTACCATTCACGGCCCAGAAAGTAGAGTTTTCCCTGGCCAGCGGTGCATCCGCTCTCGGATACTTTCCGTTTGGATTTTCAGGTGTCCAATGGTCGGCCCAGAAGGCAGGGGCATTCTGAGTAGTGGTTGGCACTTTACGGGCTTCTGAATCAAAGAAGCGTTTGCCGCCTACAGACAGATTCAGGTTGGTTTGTAATTTGAACTCCTTATACGTTACGCCTAAAGTGATACCAAATCCGACCAGTGCAGTGGTCCTGTCAAACATGGTGGTGATATCAAAATCATTGATCTGTCCGTCCCCATTGATATCTTCAAAATCCATGAAACCGACCTGGGGTTTCGCACCACCGATCAGGTAATTGGGGTTTTTGGCCAGCAGGGCATCCACATCGGCCTGTGTGCGCAGGATCCCTTTTGCAATGTATCCAAAGTTGCTGCTGTTGTATTTTCTGGGATCACGACCGATAGCAATACCCATTTCATTGGTGCCATAGGTACCGAGATCTGCAGCATTGTAGTAAACCTGCAGCATCTGACTGTTGCTCCATCCGAAGTTGATATCGGTATTGAAACTCCAGTCACGGCCGATACGTCCGCGGTAACCAACGGAGAATTCAGAACCCCAGCTGATCTGCTTACCATAGTTCACTACGGGTGGCGGGATACCGGCTGTGGGAGGGAACACACTGGCGGCATAACGGTCAAAACCGTCATATGTATACCGGTGATAGAAATCAGCAGAGATATTCAGTTTATTTCCCAGGAGGGTCGCATCAAAACCGGCATTGAAGGTTCTTGATTTTTCCCAGCTGATCGCATCATTCGGATAAATATTGGGATCCAGTCCGCTGGTGGATACGTTTCCAAAGAGATAACCGGTGGTCTGTGTAAATCTTGATTCCCACAAGCGGTTACCTACACGGTCTTCACCCACCATACCATAGTTGGCACGGAATTTCAGGACATTTACAAATTTGATATTGTTACGGAAGAAATTCTCATCGCTGATCTTCCAGCCCAGACCAATGGTGGGGAAGAAGCCCCAGCGGTTGGCGGGTGCAAAGTTGGAAGACGCATCCGCACGACCGATAAATTCAAAGAAATATTTATTGGCAAATGAATAGTTGAAGCGGCTGACAAAGGAACGCTTCACATTCTGGATGGACTGCGGATTACGGATCGCATCAGTGATACTTCCAAGGCTGGTAGGGTCATTGCTGAAGGCCCAGAACTCATCCACACCGCGTACCAGTTGGGTGAACTTGCTCAGGAAGATGTTACGGCCTCCTGCTTCACTCTGGTCAAATCCCACCATCGCATCCACATCATGCTGTCCGAATTTACGGGCATATTGCAGGGTACCGATCAACTGATAGTTATCAGAGATCGTGGTACCTTCTGCCATCTGGTTATTGTTGGTAATGGTTACGGTCGGGGTGGCCGTATTTACCTGGTCAGAATAGAGTAAACTGTTCTGTCCTCTTCTCAGGTAGTTGCCTACAGTATAGGGCACATAATATTCTTTACCCGTAGCATTCCGGTTGTTCTTACCAAACTGCACCCGGGCCGCCAGTCCTTTCACAAACTTAGGTCTCCATTCCAGTGAGGCATTCACGGTAAGGCCCTGGGATTTGTTGAGTTTATAGGTACCTGACTGATGTACCCCTAACAAACTCCAGTTACCGGGAGGGTTGGGACCGCTGAACGGAACCGCTACCCCGTTGAATTCAACCGGGACCCATTTCGGGGTCAGGTAAAGAGAACGTATTGTAATATCATCGGTTTCACTGCTTGCATTCTTGTGGTTGTTGCTATTCTCGCGGCTGAAGTCAGAGGAGAAGTTGACATTGGCAGTAAGTCCTTCAATGATCGTGGCATTCATACCGGTGCGGATACTATACTTGTCAGTATAGATATCACCATAGTTACCACGCTCTTTGTAATAGGATCCTCCCGCAAAGAAGGTCACGCGGTCTGAACCACCGGTTACATTGATCGTATGACGGTTGACCGTACCGGCCTTCCAGAAATAATCATACCAGGAGCGGTCAGGAATACCCTGCAGGGAGTCCAGGTCGGCCTGAGAAAAACGCTGGTTGAGTGCCGCACCGTTCAGCTCAAATCCGTCATTCAGGAATTTTGCATGCTCATACGCCGAAAGACTTTTTGATTTTACTGCTTCGTTTGAAGTTCCGAAATAACCGGAATAAGAGATCTTGGGTTTACCCGCTTTCCCTTTTTTAGTAGTGATCAGGATCACCCCTTTGGCACCGGCTGCCCCATAGATAGCGGCTGATGCGTCTTTCAGGAACGTGATATCTTCGATCTGGCTGGCATCAATATTTTCAAAAATATCTGCATTGGGTGACTGATCCCACTGGATCGGATTGGAGATAATTCCATCAATGACCACCAGCGGTTGGTTAGTTACACCATTGGGCGCGCCGGGGAAGGTGATGGAGTTACGGATATTAATGGTAGTGGTTGAACCCGGTTTACCGGAAGCAAAGTTTACGGACACACCCGGTACCCGGTTGACCAGCGTACTGGGCAGGTTGGCGACCGGAATATCTTCAATGTCTGCCGCTTTCAGGGTCGCTACAGAACCTTGTACATTCACCCGCTTCTTGGTACCATACCCTACTACTACCACATCATCCAGCGTTTTGTCCACGGGGGCAAGCTGAACGGAAAATACCGGGGTGGTCCCTACTTTGGTTTCATATACAAGGTATCCCACATAGGAGATACTGATCACAGACTCAGTGGAGGGCGCTTTGAGCGAGAACTGGCCTTCCGCATTGGTAACTGTTCCCTGGGTGGTGTTCTTGATCTTCACACTCACGCCTTCCAGGGGTTTACCTGTTTGCTGATCTGTTACCTTACCGGTTACTGTACGGTCCTGTGCACTCACAAAAAATGAGCTGCAGAGCGCCAGTAAAAGCAATAACAGTTTTGGTGTTCGCAGACAATTCATATGGCTTTTTTTAGTATTTAAAATTTGTATTGCTACCTTTTTAATGATCAGGACTGAGCGGGCTTATTTCTTTCTTTGATCCGCTGCTGCCATTCTTCCGTGGCTTTCTTCAGGTCATACCCCTCCGCCGAGAGATAGTTATTGATACGCCCTTTATACTTGCCGAATACCGCATGCTTCTTGTCAGAAGATTCGGCATCCATGGCCAGTTCCCTGGCTTCTTTCAACCATTCGTAAATTTTTACTTTTTGTGCTTCCGTTAATGTGGGGATCATATCCTGATAAGCCGCATACGTAATCGGGAATACCCGGTAAGTCATACCATCTTTTACCAGGTCCACCTGCTCAGGATTGAGCCATTGCTTAAGTCCGCTGATAAATGACTGATGCAGTACTTTCAGGTCTGCATTCTTTTTTTCTTCAGCATCTTTCAAACGGGCAGCGGTTGAATCAGCAACGGTTGTACTTTGTTTGATGGCAACCGTCAATGCTTTATTCTCTTCCTGGATCTTATTAAGAGCGCTGTATTGGGCTACCAGCTGTGCCACTACCTTATTATATACGATGGAGTCTTTAATGGATAAACTGTTTACGATCTTTACTGAACG
>CALRQQ020000012.1:0-23765 GCA_943370345.1 Chitinophaga pinensis | reverse complement strand
CGCTACTTATTTTTTCCAGTATTCCCGGATTAAAGATCGCCAGATCCCTCGGGTCATCCCGGTCAACCACCGCAAATTCCTGGGTACTGAAAAAATGTTCACTGCTCATGTCCTTCAGTGAGTGCACCGCAATATCGGCTTCTCCATTGGCCAACGCATCAAAAATATCGCGGGTAAAAAAATCCTGTCCCTCCACGGTATGCAGGGGAATATGCTGTAAATCATCGCCGCGGCTGCTGCGGTGTACCTGTACTACCCGGATAGCCGGAAATGCCTGCTCAATCTTCGCCTGCACGATCTGCAGTTGCAGGCACGAAAGGCGGGAACTCCTGCCGATCAGTCGGATGGTCTCCATGCATTATTTTTTTGAGGCTCCAGGCCAGGTGATGAATATGTTTGGGTAAGTGCTTTGCCGTAACGATGATGCGCAGGCATTCTTCGCCTGCCGGAACAGTAGGAAAATTGATGGGTTGCAGGTAGATCCCCTGCTCCCCGAGTAAACGGCGGGCCAGTTCCCGGCATCGGGCGGCCCCTTGTACCGGAATGATCGTTATATGGGAAGGATTCGGTTTAAAGGCAATTCCGTTTTCGGTTAATGATTGACGTAAGTTATTAACGTTGGAAAAAAAATGTTCCCGGCGGGGTTGGTCCTCGCGGATCAGCCGTATACTGGCCGCTGCGGCTGCACAGATCGCCGGAGGAAGTGAAGTGGTGAAAATAAACCCACGGCCGAAACTGCGGATATAGTCTACCAGCAAGGATGAAGCAGCAATATACCCGCCGAATACCCCGATCGCTTTGGAAAGCGTGCCGTTCACAATATCAATCGAAGTTTGCAAACCTTCCTGCTCCAGTAAACCCGCACCGGTATTCCCATACAATCCCACCGCATGCACTTCATCCACATAGGTCAGTGCATTGTATCGTCGGGCCAGTTCAGCGATCTGCTGAACCGGAGCAATGGTCCCGCTCATGGAGTAAACTGATTCGAATACAATGAGTTTGGGTTGATCAGCCGGTACTTGTTGCAACAGCTGTTCAAGTTGTTCCATATCGTTATGCGCAAAGATCTTTTTTTCATTGCGGCAGCCACGCATCCCTTCAATGATGGATGCATGATTGCGCTCATCAGAGAAGAAAACCAGTCCGGGCAGCTGCCGGCCCAATGTCTGCAGGGTGGTGACATTGGCCTGGTAAGCTCCATTGAATAAGAGGGCCGCTTCCTGCTGATGCCAGTTGGCCAGCAATTGCTCCAGCTCCCGATGATGATTGGTGGTGCCGGATATATTGCGGGTACCACCACTGCCGGTGCCACTCCGGTGGGCTACAAAACCAAGACGGGAGATCAGCACTTCTTCACTGCTCAGACCCAGGTAATCATTGCTGCACCAGTTGATGGCATACTGACTGTTCCCTGATTCATCCTGAAATGTAAAACGCGGAAAATGCTGAGCGCTTTTATTCACCTCCAGGAAATAACGGTAGATACCGTCTTCCCGGAGTTGCTGTAGCTGATCTTTAAATAATTGCTGATAATCCATAAGCCCGCTGATTCAGACCGCCTGTGGCGGAAACGAAAAACGAAGGTAGCCTATTTCCTACTATTTTAGTAGGGTTTTAATATTTTAATTCACAGATATACGTACGTCTGTTAACTTTTGAATTATTTTTTGTCAGCCTCTCATTTCACAGTATTTTTGTTAGTCTACAATCATAGTAGAGTATTTTTTCATATCCCGGTCCTTACCGGGTGAACAATAACCAACCGATATGCAGAGTTTCCGCACTGAGTTAGAGAACCCGCTGGTAGAAAAAGATATCCTTGAACTGGAGAAAAAGATCCGTCTGTTCCGTGAAGGGAAAATGGATGAAGAAAAATTCCGCAGCCTCCGGTTAGCCCGCGGGGTATATGGTCAACGGCAACCGGGTGTTCAAATGGTACGGATCAAACTACCCTACGGAAAAATGACGCTGGCCCAATGGGAACGCATTGCAGCCGTGTCAGACGAATATTCAACGGGCAATCTCCACCTGACCACACGCCAGGACATCCAGATCCATTTTGTGAGCCTGGACCGCACCCCGAAATTATGGGCTGAACTGGATAAGGACGATATCACCATCCGTGAAGCCTGTGGTAATACCGTACGGAATATCACAGCTTCTGATACTGCAGGGATCGACCCGAAAGAACCATTTGATGTTACCCCTTACGCGCATGCTATGTTTGAGTACTTCCTGCGCAAACCGGTTTGCCAGGAGATGGGGCGTAAATTCAAGATCGCTTTCAGCAATACGGAAAAAGATACCGCACTGACCTTCATGCATGATCTCGGAGCCGTTGCCCGTACAAGAACTGTGGATGGGAAAACACAGCAGGGATTTAAAATACTGATCGGTGGCGGACTCGGCGCCCAACCACATCTCGCTATTACCACACATGAATTCCTCGAAGAAGAGCTGCTCATACCTTACCTCGAAGCCGTGTTGCGGGTATTTGACCGGCATGGAGAACGGAACAGCCGGCATAAAGCCCGGATCAAATTCCTGATCCAGAAGATCGGGATTGAGACATTCAATCAGTTGGTTGAAGAGGAAAGACTGGCGTTGACGCATCAGCGGGTGGAGATAGAGAGTCGGGAGTCGGCAGTCGGGAGTCTGGAGTCGGCAATCGGGAGTCGGCAGTCAAGTGCAGACAACATCGACCCGCTGAAATATGAATTATGGAAGAATACCAACCTGTTCAAACAAAAACAGGAAGGGTATTATGCAGTATATGTCCGGGTTCCCAATGGTAATATTTCTTCCGATACCAGTCGCCGGCTGATTGCACAACTGAAGGGAGTGATCGCGGATGATGTGCGGGTAACGATCAACCAGGGATTGCAATTTCGGTTCGTTAAACCTGAACAACTGCCCTATGTATATGCTGTACTGGAATCAGAAGGATTAGCGGCTCCCGGATTTGGCAGCGTTTCCGATATCACCAGTTGCCCGGGAACGGATACTTGCAACCTTGGTATCAGCAACAGTACGGGTACTGCACTCGCCCTGAGTGAAGTGATCGAAGAAGAATTTCCTGAATTCTTATTCAATAAAGATATTACCGTACGTATCAGTGGTTGTATGAACAGTTGTGGTCAGCATGGCATGGCTTCCGTAGGTTTCCACGGCAGTTCCTTAAAAGCCAAAGGACAGGTAGTGCCTGCCTTGCAGGTATTGGTGGGTGGTGCGGTATTAGGCAGTGGCGATGCCCGTATCTCCGATAAAGTGATCAAAGTGCCCAGTAAAAGAGCTCCGGCCGTACTCACCAGTATCTTCAGTGATTATAAAACCAATGCAGCTGCAGCAGAAAGTTTTACGGATTACAGTTTCCGTAAGGGGGAGAAATATTATTATGAACTGCTGAAGCCATTGGCCAGCCTGGAAACTCTATCGGATGATGAATTCATGGACTGGGGACAGGAGATAAAATTCTCGACCGCCATTGGTGTGGGAGAATGCGCCGGCGTGATGATCGATCTTGTCTCCACCCTCATCATGGAAGCCGAAGAAAAGATCCTGGCAGCAGAAGATTGTTTCAGTAATGCACAATGGGCCGACAGTATTTACAATGCCTATGCGGCACAAGTTCATTCTGCCAAGGCTTTACTTTTACAACAAGGGGTGCATTGCAATACACAGATCGGTATCCTGAAAGATTTTGATACACATTTCACAGCGACCGGCGTCTATACAAAAACAGCTTCTTTCAAAGAGGAAGTACTGCGGATGAATGAAAACGCACCTTCGGCTGAATTTGCCCGCGCTTATATTCAACAGGCGCTTGATTTTATCGGGTTTGCGAAGAACTGGCGTGAAGTCACCGTAAATGCGGAAAAATAGTTGCTGCTTAGATGAGTTCATTGAATACCGGGTCAGTCCCGGTTTCTTTGAACCAATCAAACCGGCCATGCAGGGCCAGCACATCCCCGATGACGATCAGGGACGGAGAGGAAAATGATTGCCCGTTGAAATCAACAGCCGCATTCCCCAATGTGGAAAGACTGATCTTTTGTGCCGTTGTGGTAGCCTGTTCCACTACGGCTATTTTCTTTTGCGGATCAGCCTGGTAACTGATCAGTTTTTGCGTAAGCTCATTCAGATTACGCACTGCCATATACACCACTATTGTATCCGTTCCGGTAGCCAATGAACGAAACGTCGATTCATCAAATGCCTGATTAGGATTGAAGGCGATGAACCGAACGCCTTGTGCATATCCCCTTGCGGTGAGCGGAATACCGGCATAAGCTGAGGCACCGGAAGCAGCCGTGATACCTGGAATGATCTCAAAAGAGATCTGTGCCTGTACCAGGGCTTCCAGTTCATCCAGTACATTGCTGAAGAAAGCCACATCTCCCCCTTTGAGACGAAGTACGTGATTGCCCTTCCGGGCTTCTTCTATGATCAATGCTGTTACTTCTTCCTGGGTAAAAGAGTTTTCATTGTAACCCTGTTTACCTGCCTGTATGATGCGGGCTGTTGATCGTGCATGAGTCTGAATGATCAGCGGATTGACAAGGCGATCGGTTATAATTACATCCGCTTCCTGCAACCGGCGTTGCAGTTTCAGCGTGATCAGTTCCGGATCCCCGGGTCCGGCACCCGCAAGGGTAACCAACGGCCCGGGCCTGTTGGATGTATCCGATGAGGTTGGTACCGGTCCTTGCATTATGATTTGATCAGCACAGCTGCTACCGTGCTGTTGCTGGTTTCGTCAATTAATATAGCCGATCCGTATTCACTTAATTGTTCATAAGGATCATAGACCAGCGGGGCTGCTGTTTTAATGGTGGCTTTTACCACTTCATTCAATTTTATCTGCCCTTCTACCGGCTGTTGTTGCAGGGTATTCACATCGATCTTGTAGTCCACCTGGCGGATCATCACCCGCACCTGGCGGCTGTTATGCTGCAGTAAATATTTGTTACCCGTCATCAGGGGCTTTTCATCTAACCAGCAAAGCAATACCTCCAGTTCGTTTCCAACTTTGGGCAGGTTATCCGACTTTACAATGCTGTCGCCGCGGCTGATATCAATATCATCGGCCAGCTGCAGCACGGCACTCTGGGGGGCAAAAGCCTCCTCCACTTCTTTGCCGGCGATCTCAACCGAACTGATTGTGGTTTCAATTCCCTGGGGGAGTACGGTTACTTTCTCCCCTTTTTTATAAATACCGCTGATGATCCGTCCGGCATAGCCACGGTAATCATGCAGTTCTTCCGTCTGCGGGCGAATAACAAACTGAACCTGAAAACGGGCATCATGCAGGTTCACATCTTCATCCAGCACCACTTCTTCCAGGAACTCCAGTAAGGGCTTTCCGGTAAACCAGGGCATACGGGTAGAGGCATCCACGATATTATCGCCATCCAGTGCACTCATCGGGATATAAGTGATATTCTTCAATCCCAACTGGGCCGCCACTTCATTATAATCAATGACAATATTGTTGTACACGTCCTGGGAAAAATTAACCAGGTCCATTTTATTCACGGCCACCACCACATGTTTGATCCGTAATAAGGAAGCAATGATCGAGTGACGTCGTGTTTGTTCCACCACACCTTGCCTTGCATCCACCAGGATAATGATCAGACTGGCGTTGGAGGCCCCGGTGATCATATTCCGGGTATATTGTACGTGACCGGGTGCATCCGCAATGATGAACTTGCGTTTGGGGGTGGTAAAATACCGGTAAGCCACATCGATCGTGATCCCCTGTTCGCGTTCTGCTCGCAAACCGTCTGTCAGTAAAGCCAGGTCCACCGATCCGTCGGTCCGGTTCTTGGTCGATTTCTCCAAGGCTTCCAGCTGATCGATCAGGATATTCTTACTGTCGTACAGTAATCGCCCGATCAGGGTACTCTTCCCGTCATCCACACTACCTGCTGTTATAAAACGTAATAGATCCATTTTTTTTTATTCTTAATTAATAAATCTCCTTCCACTACTCACCACTCACTTCTCGCTTCTCCCTAAAAATACCCGTTCTTCTTACGGTCTTCCATCGCCGCTTCCGTCACCTTATCATCGATCCTTGTTTCTCCCCGTTCACTGATCCTTGTGGAAATGATTTCATTAATGACTTCATCAAGGGTATTGGCGTTTGATTCCACCGCAGCGGTACAGGTCATATCCCCAACGGTGCGGTAACGCACGCGCTTTGTCATCACCACATCTCCATCATCGGGGGTTACAAACTCACTAATGGCCACTAATTGTCCGTCATGTTCGATCACCTTCCGGTCGTGTGCAAAATAAATGGAAGGCAGATCGATCTTTTCATGCCGGATATAATTCCAGATATCGAGTTCGGTCCAGTTACTGATCGGGAATACACGCACATTCTCACCTTTATGAATTTTTCCATTGTAGGTATTCCATAATTCAGGACGCTGAAGTTTGGGGTTCCATTGGCCGAACTCATCACGAACGGAGAAGATCCGTTCTTTTGCCCTTGCTTTTTCCTCATCCCGGCGGGCGCCTCCGATACAGCAGTCAAAACCAAATTCCTCGATCGTATCAAGGAGGGTATACGTTTGTAACCAGTTGCGGCTGGGGAACTTTCCTTTAGGTTCGGTCAGGCTGCGTTGTTTGATGGTGTCTTCCACTTTTCGTACCACAAGGGTGGCGCCGATAGAAGCAGCCATAGCATCACGGAATTCAAGCGCCTCCGGAAAATTATGTCCCGTATCAATATGGACCAGCGGAAAAGGGATCTTTCCGGGAGCAAACGCCTTACGGGCCAGGTGAACGAGGCAAATGGAATCCTTTCCTCCGCTGAAGAGCAGGGCCGGCTTTTCAAACTGAGCGGCCACTTCACGGAAGATATGAATGCTTTCCGCTTCCAGTTGTTCAAGATAATTCAAATGATAAGTTGTATTCATACACGCAATTCTCTTCTTGTTATTTTTTTCGTTCTCCATGCAGTCCGCATTCTTTCTGTGAACTCTCCCACCACCAGCGGCCGGCCCTCGGATGCTCGCCCGGTTCAATGGCCCGTGTACAAGGGGCACAACCAATACTGATGAAACCTTTATCGTGCAGACTATTATACGGCACGTTATTCTCCCGGAGATAGGCCATCATCTGATCATAGGTCCAGGAGATGAGGGGATTGAATTTATATAACTGCCTGGTTTCGTCCCATTCGATCAGGGGCATGTCCTGGCGGTTGTCCGATTGCTCTGCTCTTAACCCGGTGATCCAGACTTTAGCACCTTCCAGTGCCCGGTTAAGCGGTTTAACTTTACGAAGATGACAACAGGTCTTCCGGTGGTCCACCGATTCGTAAAATGCATTGATGCCTTTTTCCTGAACAAATGTTTCCACATCTGCTGCTTCCGGAAAATAGACCTGCATATTATGCCGGTAACGGGCATTGGTCCGGTCCAGCAATTCATAGGTCTCATTAAACAATCGGCCGGTATCGATCGTAAAGATCTTTACCGGCAGTTCATTCTTATAGATCATATCGGTGAGTACCTGATCTTCCTGTCCGAGTGATGATGAAAACACCACTCCTCCGGGAAACCATGCAGACACGAGCCTGATTGCTTCAGCTGCTGTAACCGCTTCTGCTGCTGATATTTGTTCTCTGGTCAGCATCAGATATTGGGTTGCGGGGTGTAACGCAGGTAAGGTTTTACTATTTTAACCCCTTTCGGAAAAGCCTTTTGGGCATCCTCCGTACTTACAGATAAACCAACGATCACATCCTCCCCTTCTTTCCAATCTGCCGGTGTGGCCACAGTATAGTTTGCTGCCAGCTGCAGGGAGTCAACCACCCGTAGTACTTCATAAAAGTTACGGCCGGTGGATGCAGGATAAGTGATGGTCAGTTTTATTTTTTTATCCGGACCGATCACAAAGAGTGAGCGAACAGTAAATGTTTCAGAAGCTTTCGGATGGATCATATCATAGAGGAAAGCCACGACCCGGTCCGGATCCGCGATGATCGGGAAGTCCACATTGCAGTGTTGCGTTTCATTGATATCCTTTACCCAATCCTGGTGATGATCGAGTGAATCCACACTTACGGCAAGGACCTTGACATTACGCTTACGGAACTCTTCCTGCAATAAAGCAGTTTTTCCCAGTTCGGTGGTACAAACCGGTGTATAGTCGGCCGGATGTGAAAAAAGGATCCCCCAGCTGTCGCCCAGATATTCATGAAAATCAATTTCACCGGCGGTTGTCTGTGCTTTAAAGTTCGGAGCAATATCTCCCAGGTGTAGTCCCATAATCGTAGAATTTAAGATGACAAAAGTACTATAAAAAGAATAACCTACCAAGTTGATAGACTTAAAACATGGGCACAAACAAGGGTTCGTCCTGTTGATCACACCAGGTCCTTCAGGGTCCTGTTTTCCAGTATCCCGAGGGAGGCATCCCGCACTTCGATCATCATATCGTGCAGTCCGCATTTCTTTTCATCACAATTCTTACAACGTTCGTAGAAATAAAGACTTACACAGGGCAGCATGGCGATCGGACCGTTGACCAGTCGTACGATCGTGGCCACTTTTACCTTGGCCGGGTCCTTACTCAGGAAGTAGCCGCCCCCTTTCCCCTTCTTACTGTCCAGGATACCGGCCTTCTTCAGCTCCAGCAGGATATTCTCCAGGAATTTCAACGGGATCTTTTTCTTTTTGGAGATCTCGGAGATCAGTACCGGCCCCTGTTTATAATGCAGGGTAAGGTATTCCAGTGCTTTGAAAGCGTATTGTGATTTTTTTGACAGCATGGTGTGGGATTACAGTATGATCAATTTATAATTAATCGCTGAATTTTTTTTCAGCATTGCGGCCACGCCGCAATATTTATCGAGTGACAGTTCGATGGCTTTTCTGACTTTCTCCTCATTTTCCGGATCCGTCTTTAACTGGTAGGTGATCATCACCCCGGTAAATACCTTGGGATGATCCTCCGTTTGTTCCGCTTCTGCTACCATTGAAAAATCAGAGAATTCCACACGCATTTTTTCCAGGATGTCGACAATATCAATGCCAGAGCAACCGGCCAGTCCGGAGAGCAGGAGGGCTTTGGGACCATGTCCGTTTACTTTATCGCCATCCACCGCAATAATATTGCCGTCATGTTCGCTTTGAAAGGCATGTGCCCCTTTCCAGGTGGTTGTTGTTTTCATCACAATCCGTGTTTTTTATTCGTTGAAATATTATCCAGTGTCCAGGTGATTTCCTGTTCAAAATTATTCTTTCTTTCCCGGCAATCCTCTTTTTTACAGATCTGGCAGGAAAATGGCAAACAGCCATCACAATGCACAAATAATTCGAGTGACTCACCGAATTCCTGCCGCACCAGCGCTGCGAGGCTGTCGATCTCAAGGTGAGCCTCATGTACATTGAGGTACCAGGGAACGGTAAGATGACAATCCAGGTGCAGTACGGACCCGTATTTGATCACCCGGAGATTATGCATATCGATCCAGTTGATCTGCCGGTTCGTATTGAGCACATCCACCATTTTACCCAGGAGGTCTGTATCTGCCTCATCCATGATCCCTGCAATGGATTTGCGCAGAATGCGGTAACCGGTGATCATGATCAGGACCCCGAAAATCAGCGCGACAACACTGTCGATCCAGATGAGTCCGGTGAAATATAAGAGAACCAGTCCTACAACGATGCCGATGGTGGACAAGGTATCACTCTGCAAATGCCGGCCACTCGCCACCAGGGCGATGGAATTGTTCTTTGTTCCGATCCGGAGACAGAAATAGCCAATGATATAGTTTGCCACTGCTGATGCGGCTACCAGCCAGATACCGGTATCCAGCTGATGCAACTGAACCGGTTGTATCAGGTTCTGTATGGCTTTATATAAAATGATGGCACCGGCACTGCCGATCAGGGTACCCTCAATGGCGGCGGACAGGAATTCCGCTTTTCCATGTCCGTAAGGATGATCCGTATCCCGGGGCTTGGCGGCCACATACAGGCTGTAGAGACCAATGAATCCGGCCGTCACATTCACAATACTTTCCAGGGCATCCGTAAGAATAGCCACTGAGTGTGTGGAATAATAAGCTATGAATTTAATGACAAGGATCAGCACTGAAAAGACCGCCACCCATTTCTGTACGCGGAGATTTTGTTGCTGCTTACTGGTGACCATCGTTAGTGCCGGTTTTGGCAAAGTTACAAATCCGTTTGGGTTGACCGGCGTTTGAAAAACCGTCGGATAAAGCGGGCGATCCGTGTGTAAAACTCTTTATTCAGGACCTGGGAATCACGCATGGCCTTATAGGTCAGAAAAATTCCCAGGGGCAGCAGGACAAACGTAGCGAGCCACATTCCGGTAAACGGATCGAGGCTTCCTTCCTTGGCGAATTTCTCCCCGGTATTACTGGAGAAATAAAAGATCATAAAGAATACAATGGCAAAGATCAGCGGGGTGCCTAATCCGCCTTTACGGATGATCGAACCCAGTGGTGCACCGATCAGGAAGAGGACCAGGCAAGCCAGAGAGAGCGTGATCTTCCGGTGCCATTCCACCTGGTGTTTACGCAGGTTGCGGCCCTTGTCTTTTAATATCTGGAACTGAGATTCGGCATTGATACGCACCGATCCTGCCGTACTCTTTGCCATTTCATTGATATTCGAGCGGGCCGAATCCGGTAAGAGTTCATTGATGGATTTCACTTTGCTGAATCGGGAACTGTCGGGAGGCAGTTTATTCCAGGCGGAATCGAGCAGGCTATTGAACTGTAACACATTGAACATATCCCGGTTGGATCGTTGCCGGGTCTCGTCCACGTCCTTTTGAAGGGAATCGATCGCCTTATTCAGCTGGCGCATCGTGAACATTTTCTCGTTGTTCTTATTTACGCTGTCAGCAGTGCGGTTCGAAAAGCCCAGTGTGCTCATGTCAAACTGCTTTTTATATTCCTTGAAACCAAGCCGGATATATTCGATATTGGAATTCGCGTATACATTCCCTCTTTCCTGGTAGCGCCAGCCGTCTTTCAGGTTGAATTCCAGGAAACGCTTATTGCCGGTCACCCGCATGATCCCGCTTTTGGCCACAATGAAATTATCCTGAATAGGATTGCCTTGTTCATAGATGATCACATCGCGGATCACACTGTCATTCGGTTCTTTCTTTCCCACTTTGATGGCAAAACCACTGATCTTATCATAGAAGATCCCTTCTTTGAGATCAAATGCGGGCTTTGCATATATGATATCTGCCAGAAGGGTCCTTGATTTCAGGTTGGCCACCGGTATCACATTATTGGAAAAAACAAAAGCGATACCACTGATCAGGATACTGACGACGAACAAGGGGCGCATGAAGCGCAGCAGGGATATACCGGCTGACTTTATAGCCACCAATTCAAAACTCTCCCCCAGGTTCCCGAAGGTCATCAGGGACGATAATAGAATGGCCAGTGGCAATGCGAGCGGCACCAGTACCGCACTCTGGTAAAGAATGAACTCAAAGATCACGGAGGGGCCGAGCCCTTTTCCTACAAAGTCATCAATATAGAGCCAGAAAAACTGGATCACCAGTACCAGCAACGTAATGAAGAACGTTGCGATAAAGGGACCGATAAAGGCCTTGAGGATGAGTTTATCTAATTTCCTGAACACGTTATCTTTAATATATGAAGTCCGCAAAAATAAGGCTTTCGGAAGAGGAGCAGTTACTGATCAGTAACGGAGACTGGATTTTAACAAAGAACAGGGTACTGGAGCAGATCAGCACTTTCCTGCTGGACCTGCAAGTGGAGCAGGCGGAGTGGATCCGGCAACAGGCGCCGGGTTTACCGGCAACCTTACTTGATATCCCGGCCAAAGTGTCCCGGGGTGAGCAATACCTCGGACTTCCATACCGGGTATTGGACTATCCCCGTTGTTTTGGGTCTGATGATACATTTGCCGTACGGACATTTTTCTGGTGGGGCCATTATTTCACCGTGAATCTGCAGCTGGCAGGTCATTGGAAGAAAACAACAGAAGCGGCACTTCGCGGTGCCCTTAAAGATTTGCAGGAAGGAAATGTATGGATCTGCACCGGACAAGATCCCTGGCAACACCAGCTATCTGATGAATATTACAAGCCGGTAAAGTCAATAAAACAGGAAGAATGGGGAAAAATGATCACGGAACAGGCATTTATCAAACTGTCCACCCGGCATCCTTTGTCGGATTGGGAAGATATGAGTGAAAGGCTGCTGGCAGACTTTGAAGGATTGATCCGGGCGACTGGCTTTGCGGATCAGTTACCCAGGCGGTGAAAAAGTTCTTTCACCTGATAATCCCAGAGCATACTCTGGTCCTTGATCTCTTTCTTTTCCGCAAAATCCTTGATCACCAGGATGGTCTGGTTGGTGATCTCTGACTTTTCGATACGGAATTCAAAGTATTCCTCCTTGGGAGCGGTAAGCCAGTGAAAGCGTATATACTTGTCCTGCTCACTTTCCAGTACTTCGGCCTTCTCAAAAGAACCATTCCAGCCAAAATAGAAGATATTGTCTCTTTCATCCACTTTATCGGCAAACCACTCGCCGAGTCCGGCAGGGGTGGAAAGAAATTCGTATAAGATGGGCGGGGAGCAGCGGACCGGAAATTCTAAGGTATATAGTTGTTTACTCATTGGTTTCTATCACTTCATCGCGATTGCTGCAATAATAGAAAATAAATCATTGCTGCAAAATATTTTAGCGGTTATTTTTCCCCTTATTTGTTTCCGCAACTGTTCTTACAAAATAAATTGAGGATGAATTCGTTAATAGGATGTCAAAATTAATTTGGCACGTTTGAGCAATTACGTTAAATTGCCATTGAAGTTCAATACTTTCTGTACAACCTAGACATTGTGGTGGGTATTTTTAGAGTATAAGACCAAACCAAACTTATTCTTTAACCCTTAAAATACACCATTTTAAAACCATACCTATGAGCATGAGACAACTCAAGATCACGAAGTCTATTACTAATCGTGAGTCCCAAAGCCTGGAAAAATACCTGCAGGAAATCGGCAAGGTAGAACTTATCACCCCGGAAGAAGAAGTCAAATTAGCGACCCTGATCAAACAGGGAGACCAGCGGGCATTAGACCGTCTGACGAAGGCCAATCTGCGTTTTGTGGTATCGGTGGCAAAGCAGTACCAGAACCAGGGCCTGTCGCTGCCCGACCTGATCAATGAGGGCAACCTCGGACTGATCAAGGCCGCCCAGCGATTTGACGAAACCCGTGGTTTTAAATTCATTTCCTACGCCGTATGGTGGATCCGCCAGAGCATCTTGCAGGCATTAGCTGAACAGGCCCGTATCGTTCGTCTTCCCCTGAATAAAGTGGGACTGACCAACCGGATCCAGAAAGCGTTTTCCCAGCTCGAACAGCAATTTGAACGCGAACCTTCTGCCGAAGAACTGGCCGAAGTACTCGATATGGATATTGATGAGGTTTCCTCTACCCTGGGTATCAATGCCCGTCACGTCAGTATGGACTCTCCCCTTTCTGAGGGCGAAGAAAACACCCTGATCGATGTATTGGAAAACCCCAATGCGGAAAAAACTGATAACGAACTGGATCATAATGAGTCGCTGAAGACCGAGATCGACCGCTCCCTGAAGACCCTTACCGACCGGCAAAAAGAAGTGATCTGCTTCTTCTTCGGCATCGGGGTGGATCATCCGATGAGCCTGGAAGATATCGGGGAACGCTTCAACCTGACCCGCGAACGGGTACGCCAGATCAAGGATAAGGCGATCACCAAGCTCAAAACCTCCAATCGTTGTAAACTTTTAAGAACCTACTTAGGCGCATGATATAAACTCTACTTGACCTATCTTTGCAACTCGTTAAAAAGTGAACTTCGGTTCACTTTTTCTTTTTGTCTTCAGCACCCTTCGGCAAGCTCCCCGCATTTGGCGGGGCAGGCAGGGTGATGCCGATGTCATGCTGAGCTAGCCGATGCATGAACCATACAGAAACACCCTTCGGCAAGCTCAGGGTGACATGAACAGCTCTTGTCATGGTGAGCCTGCCGAACCATGAATTAGTTAAAAAAGAAGTTTAGACTATGTTCAATTCATTACAGGAAAAACTGGAAAGTGCCTTTAAGAATTTAAAAGGGCAGGGACGAATTACGGAGATCAACATTGCCAGTACGGTCAAGGATATCCGCCGGGCCCTGGTGGATGCGGACGTGAACTATAAAATCGCAAAGGAATTTACAGACAGAGTGAAGGACAAAGCGATGGGGGAAAAAGTGATCAATGCCATCTCTCCCGGTCAGTTGATGACCAAGATCGTGAAGGATGAACTGGCCGAACTGATGGGCGGTGAGGAAGCCGTCTTCAATGCAAAAGGAAATCCGGCCGTGATCCTGATTGCCGGTCTGCAGGGTTCGGGTAAAACCACCTTCAGTGGTAAACTGGCTCATTTCCTCAAAACCAAAAAAGGCCTCTCCCCCCTGCTTGTGGCAGCCGATATCTACCGTCCTGCAGCGATGGAACAGTTGCGGGTTTTAGGTGAACAGATCGGGGTGGATGTGCATATTGAACTGGAAAGTAAAGATGCGGTAGCCATTGCCACCAACGCGGTAAAAGAAGCCCGCAGTAAAAATAAAAATGTGGTCATCATCGATACCGCCGGCCGCCTGGCCGTGGATGAAGTGATGATGAATGAAGTCGCCAATGTAAAGAATGCGGTGAATCCTCAGGAGATCCTCTTTGTGGTGGACAGTATGACCGGTCAGGATGCGGTGAATACCGCCAAGGCCTTTAATGACCGGTTGGACTTCACCGGGGTAGTCTTAACAAAACTGGATGGCGATACCCGGGGTGGTGCGGCCATTTCTATCAAGTATACCGTCAATAAGCCGATCAAGTTTACCAGCAGCGGGGAGAAAATGGATACCCTGGATGTGTTCTATCCCGAAAGGATGGCCCAGCGTATCCTCGGCATGGGTGATATCACTTCACTCGTGGAAAAAGCACAGGCCCAGTTTGACGAAGTGGAAGCCAAGAAACTGGAAGCCAAACTCCGCAAAAACAAATTCGATTTTGCGGATTTCAAAATGCAGCTGGAGCAGATCAAGAAGATGGGGAATATGAAAGATCTGTTGGGCATGATTCCCGGGCTGGGCAGTAAGGTAAAAGATCTCGACATCAATGATGACTCATTCAAAGGCATTGAAGCCATGATCAACTCCATGACACCGGCCGAACGGGCCGATCCCGACCTGATCGATGGCAGCCGTAAAAAACGGATCGCCAAAGGAAGCGGCAAGGATATCCAGGAAGTCAACAACTTCATGAAACAGTTTGAACAGATGCGCGACATGATGAAGAATATGAATAAAATGGGCGCGTTTGGGAAGATGATGCCGGGGAGGAAATAGTCAGGAGATAGGAGTCGGGAGACAGGACATTATTCTGACAAGTACATTTTACTCACTCTTGGTCTTTGAGTATTATCCGATCAATACGAGTTCCTTGTTTAACAAAAATAAAAAGCAGAAAAACAGTAAATGTATTTCTGCTTTTTTTGTTTCCGTCTGATTGATTATCAGCTTATTATATTACAACTATTTCATTTTCCGGAATTTACAAGGACTAAAAATGAACTCCGGAAAAAGCACTCCCGGCTCCCGACTCCCGACTCCCGACTACCCTAAAACACTCTTGCGATTTTCAGGCTTTTTCCTATCTTCGCTCTCCGGTATCTACCGGACCTAACAATTATTGTTTAACGCTGTTAAATGTCTATTTATGTCAGCAAAAATCCGTCTTCAGAGACACGGGTCTAAAAAGAGACCCTTTTACTTCATTGTTGTAGCCGATTCACGGGCACCCCGCGACGGTAAATTCATCCAAAAATTAGGTACGTACAATCCCCTGACTGTTCCTGCTACTATTCAGCTGGATCGTCAAAAGGCATTGGAGTGGCTGAGTAAAGGTGCTACACCCACCGATACTGTACGTCGTATCCTGAGCTTTAAGGGCGTGTTGTTCCTGAAACACCTGCTCCGTGGCGTTAGCCTCGGGCTGTTTGATGATGCAACAGCAATGGAGAAATTCACCAAGTGGAGTGCAGAGCACGAAGCACAAGTGAAAAGACGCCAGGAAGAGGCCTATCGCCAGAAAAGAGCCAGACGTGTTCCCAGCACAGGTCGCAGACCTGAGCGCAGACCGGAAGGTAATGGCGGTGGTGAAGGATAATAAAATGTCCGCATCCTGAAAGTTCATGAATCCCGGCCGTTGGCCGGGATTTTTTGTTTGGCTACGAAGGATCTTGCCTGCGGCAAAATGGTTTAGCCACGGATTGCAAAGATCAACACGGATTGATTGCCTGCGGCAAAAATTATCCCCGGCTAACGCCGGTTAAAAACTTTATTTTCGCGACAATCGATGGCAGAATATTATAACATAGGAAAATTTGTGGCCGTACATGGCCTGCAGGGAGAATTGCTGATGAAGCATGAATTAGGCAAAAAAACTTCCCTGAAAGGACTGACTGCTTTATTCACAGAAGAAAAGAAGAATTCCTTTCTCCCCTGGTTCATCGAATCCACCAAGATCAAATCGGAGGAAGAAATCTATATCAAACTCGAAGGCGTGAACACCCGGGAAGCTGCCATGAAACTGACCCAGAAAGCGGTCTGGTTACCCGAAACCGACTTCAAAAAATTCGCAGCTAAATCGGCCCCGGCCAGCTTGCTGGGCTACACCATTATCGAAAACAATGAGCCCCTGGGTGAGATCCTGGAGCTGATCGAACAACCGCACCAGCTGCTCTGCCGGCTGGAGATAAAAGGAAAAGAAGTACTGATTCCCCTGCATGAGGGTTCCTTACAAAAAGTGGATCACCGAAAAAAACAGGTAGTGGTGGAACTCCCGGAAGGACTACTGGATATTTACCTTACTTAGGCCCCATGATGAAATCCGCCAGCAATTTCATCCGGTAATACAGATTGCTGAGCATCAGTGATACATTATTTTTTACGGCCACTACGGAGCCGCCATTCATTTTTTTGATATTCTTCAGCTCCTCAATTTTCTCATCGATCTTATCGACCAGTTTATCCGCTTCCCAGCCGATATATTTTTTGTTGCGCTCATCCCGGACATGGTAGGGTTCAATACGGCCGGACCTGAGTTTTTTAAATTTGAAATTGGCTTCCACGGCTTTCTTGACCGACTCATTGGAGAGGAGTTCGATCATGATATCGGGCGATACTTTATTCAGGTACGCATTGTGGAAAATATTCAGGTTGTTCCGTAACTCACGGATCACCTGCTTCTTCAGCACATCCGTAGTCTTGCCTTCACTGTTCAGGAAGGTCAGCAGGTCCTTCAACGGACCCATACCGGTTTTCAGCCATTCCAGGTTCATACTGCTTTAACTAACTTTGAGGGGTGTCTGAAAACAAAATACGACATATTGCCCATTTTGATCTTGACTCTTTTTTCGTATCCGTTGAGATCCGCAACAACCCTTCCCTCAAAGGAAAACCCGTGCTGGTAGGCGGTTATGAACGAGGTGTAGTGGCTGCCTGTTCCTATGAAGCACGCAAATTCGGCATCCACTCGGCCATGCCGATGAAAAAAGCCATGCAACTCTGCCCACAGGCAATTATTACCAATGCCAGCCGGGATCAATACAGTAAATATTCCCGCTGGGTGACTGATATTATTGCCTCAAAAGTCCCGCTGTTTGAGAAAGCCAGTATTGATGAGTTTTATATTGACCTCAGTGGAATGGATAAATTTTTCGGGGTCAGTAAATATGCAAAGGATTTGCGCGAACTGATCATGTCAGAAACCGGACTTCCAATTTCCTGTGGCCTTTCATCCGCACGTTTTATCAGTAAAATGGCCACCAATGAAGCCAAGCCCAATGGATTCCTTGAAATACCACATGGCAAGGAGATCGAATTTCTCTGGCCACTGGGCATTGAAAAAATAAACGGTGTCGGGAAACAAACAGAACAACAGCTCAAAAACTTTGGCATCTACACTATTGAGGATATTGCCAAAACACCCATCGAAGTCATGGAACGTATCGGCGGTAAATGGGGAGAAAGTCTCTGGCACAAAGCTCATGGCCGCGGGAGTGCGGACATCACGACCGATTGGGAACAAAAGAGCATGAGTCATGAGAATACATTTGATACGGACTATACGGATCTATCATTTTTACATCAGGAACTGGTACGTCTGACCGAAAAAACAGCTTACGCACTCCGGGAGGATGAGAAAATGACCGGTTGTGTGACCGTGAAGATCCGCTATTCGGATTTTGAAACCACCAGTTGCCAGGAGACGATCGACTATACGGCACTGGATGATACCCTGATCGCAAAAGCTAAGGACCTGTTCAACAAAAACTGGCAGAAGGGCCGGGCGGTCCGTTTACTGGGCGTACGGTTCAGCCACCTGATCCCGATCACGATGCAGATGAGTTTATTTGATAACAATGCGGAAAAACTAAACCTCTATAAAGCAGTAGATGAGATCAAGGACCGGTTTGGCAATAAACTGGTCACCAAAGCGGTGACCCTCAAAAAAGAGCCAAAAGGCAAATAGATTCAATTGTTCTTTATTTTTCGTACACCCAGGTAAATGGCCAATAGTCCGGGGAGTGCAAACAGGACGGCCGTTCCGGTTTTTCCAAACCGTTCCAACAGCCAGTTCAGATCCTGTACCCGGGAGGAACCGGAATCCATGTAAATTTTGTTAACCGCAAAATATACAAAAGCGGCGGCGGCAATGCAGACCAATCCACAAAATACAATGATCGCCCCTTCTGCTTTCTTGTTTTTCATAAAAAAGGTTACCGGTAAATAAATTATTCAGTGATCCCGGTTTTTGCAGATGAAAGGTGTCCGTGCTCCCGCTTGAATGCTCCGGCCAGTAAAATAAAGAATAGTACAAAAGCCCCTATCAGGATCAGGAATTCCTTAAGCATGCCCAGCCAGATGGCCGTACCAAAACAGACGGCGAGCAGGATCACCATGAGGATGATGAGCCCCACACTCACTTTTTCTTTTTTCCTTTTATTAAAACCCAGTTTCGATTTTGTCATTTCCCAGGCCAGGCGCCATCTGAGTTTACGGCGTTGTTTACGGGTCAGGGTACCGGCTGCCAGTGCCGTCAGTGCAACGGCCAGCCAGGAAGGCAGGGAATGGGAATCGGGCTGAGGGCTGGTCAACACGGAAAGAAGGGTATAAAGGGACATCACGAAAGGTTTAATGGTGAACCGGATTACCCGGAATTGTTTGCCCTAAAATAACCGCTGATCCGGATTCCGGTATCCGTGCTATTGGGTATTTGTCATGGAAGCCGAAAGGCAAAACAACTTATCTTCGTACGCCGGTTAACCATTCGTACGCCGGCTTGTTAACCTGTCAACCTTTTAACTTGTCAATTTTAAAATAAGCCCCATGTCACAACAATGGAAAGAATACCAGGAGAAAAACAATGAACGTTTCCTGGAAGAGATGCTGGATCTGCTCCGCATTCCTTCGATCAGTGCCAAGATCGAAAACAAGGACGATATGCTAAAATGTGCTGAAGCAGTTAAAAAAAGTCTGCTGGCCGCCGGTTGCGATAAAGCGGAAGTCATGCCTACCGCCGGACATCCTGTGGTATACGGAGAAAAGATCATTGACCCCTCCAAGCCCACCGTACTTGTATATGGACACTATGATGTACAGCCGGTTGATCCCATTGAACTATGGCACAGCGGTCCTTTTGAACCAGTGATAAAAGACGGTAAAGTATTTGCCCGTGGTTCGGCTGATGATAAAGGGCAGTTTTACATGCATGTAAAAGCACTGGAGGTGATGAACCAGACCGGCACCATGACCACCAATATCAAATTCCTGATCGAAGGCGAAGAAGAAGTCGGTTCACCGAATCTCGGCCCCTTTGTAGCAGCTCATAAAGAACTGTTGAAATGTGACGTGATCCTGATCAGTGACAGTGCCCTGCTGAGCATGGACAATCCTTCCCTGGATGTGGGAATGCGCGGACTCAGTTATATCGAAGTGGAAGTAACCGGTGCCAATCGTGACCTGCACAGTGGTACTTACGGTGGTGCTGTAGCCAATCCGATCACCATCCTGGCCAAGATGATCGCCAGCTGTCATGATGAAAATAATCATATCACCATCCCCGGATTTTATGATGATGTACTGGTGGCTACCCCCGAAGAAAGAGCCCTGCTGAACAAGGCCCCCTACAATGAAAAAGAATATATGGAGGAACTGGGTGTACAGGAAGTGTGGGGCGAAAAAGGCTATTCCACGTATGAAAGGACCGGCATCCGTCCTACGCTTGAAGTAAATGGCATCTGGGGTGGATATACCGGTGAAGGCGCCAAGACTGTACTGCCTTCCAAGGCCTACGCAAAGATCTCTGCACGACTGGTTCCCAACCAGTCCACACATAAGATCACAGATATCCTGATCAATTACCTGAAGTCCATTGCTCCGAAGTCAGTCACCGTGAAAGCCGAACTGCATCATGGCGGGGAGCCTTACCTCACCCCGATCGACAGCAAGGGCTATAAGGCCGCTTCCAAAGCCGTGGAGACCACGTTTGGCAAAGCCCCGATCCCCGTGCGTGGCGGTGGCAGTATTCCCATCTGCACCATCCTGGAAAAAGAACTGGGCGTGAAGATCGTGTTCATGGGCATGGGACTGGATAATGACAACCTGCATAGTCCGAATGAAAAGTACAATATTGAGAATTACTACAAAGGGATCGAGACGATACCTTATTTCCACAAGTACTTCGCAGAATAATAAGACTAAGAATGAATAAATCAAAAGTCAAAATGGGAATGTACTTCCTGTTTTGACTTTTATATTTTTGCTTGTTTTATGGCTGAAAAAGAAAAACTCCGTCTCGACAAATACCTCTGGTCCATCCGCCTTTTCAAAACAAGGAGTGCGGCGTCAGCTGCGTGTGAAAGCGGGAAAGTGAAATACGATGGCAATGCAGCCAAAGCAGCAAAGAATGTGAGTGTGGGGGACGAGTATGAGGTAAAGACCGAAGCCAAACGCTGGCGGATCAAAGTGACCGGATTATTGTATAACCGGATGGCTTATGCAGAGGCGGTCAAATACTATATGGATATTACACCCGAAGAAGAACTTCAGCGGATCCAGTATCAGGCCGCTACTTTTCATACCGGTAAAAGAAGAAGTAAGATCGGTCGCCCGACCAAAAAGGAAAGAAGGGAATTGGATGATTTCCTGGATGATTAAGCCAACGTGGAAATACTCCGGATAAAATCAGGGTTCTTTTCATCCAGCAGATCACCCAGGGTCCGGGCGGAAAATTCAGCCAGCATATCATCCCTTAATTTCATCATCTGGGTATGCAATGGACAGGGATTCGTGCTATTACATTTACGCAGACTCAATACACAAGTATTGAATTGCTCTACCCCATCGGTGATCTTAACCAGTTGGATCAGCTTCGCTTTTAAAGAATGATCATTTAATGAAAATCCACCATAGGGCCCCTTGGTGGACTGAAGAATCCCTTCTTTGACCATCTGCTTCATGATCTTGGCCAGAAAATGGCGCGGAACTTTTAGTTTTTCCGCCATTTCGTCCAATTGCACTTTTCTTCCTTCTTTGTGGATCAGCGCTACGTAGAGTACACCCCGCAGGGCATACCCGAATGATTTAGAGAGAAACATTGTATTTCAAGTCGTTAATCTCCAAAATTACCCGGGAAACCGGCTACCCGGCCTGATAAATATCAACATTACTGGTGATGAATGTCAGAACAGCCCCTCTGAAGGGGGAATACATTTGTTCAATAAAAGACATGGATGTCTTTTATTGAATTAACTTACATCTATTCCCTCAACTAAACAACCCGATCATGAAACGCATTCTGATGTCTGGCGTCCTTTTAGCGGTCGCCTTTTGGCTCCCTTCCTGTAGTGAAGGGGTAAAAAACGAACCAAAACCTATTGATGTACAGGAGCTTACAAAAGACCAACCGGAAACACATGGAACAGAGGTCAAAGAAGCCGACCTGGTACTCAGTTCCCCGCTTGATAAAGCAATGGTTGATGCCGGTAAGGCCACTTACGGGCTGAAATGCCAGAGCTGTCACAGACTCACCGAAGAGAAACTGGTGGGTCCCGGATGGAAGGACGTGACCAAAAGAAGAAAACCCATCTGGATTATGAACATGATCACCAATGTGGACATAATGCTGGAAAAGGATGCAGAAGCACAAAAATTATTAGAACTCTGTCTGGTGCGTATGCCCAACCAGAATATCACCCAGGAAGAAGCAAGGAAAGTGATCGAATTCATGCGCAGCAATGATGGGGAAAAATAAAACCACATCGAAACAAAACCACGGATCCGCACACACTTTCTTAACTGCTAAATATTAAATATGAAACACACACTATTAAAAGTCCTCCCGGCCGTCTTATTGCTGGCTATCGGATTCACCGGCCTCCCGGGCTGTAAACCTAAGGGTACTCAATCTGCAGTGGGCGGAGACGCCGCAGCAAAAGCCTATGTGGCTCCCGGTAAGTATGATGAATTTTACAATTTTGTTTCCGGCGGCTTCAGCGGGCAAATGTCCGTGTATGGTCTTCCTTCCGGCCGTTTATTCCGGGTGATCCCGGTGTTTTCTGTGGATCCTGAAAAAGGATGGGGCTACAGCGAAGAAACCAAACCGATGCTGAATACGTCGCATGGATTTGTTCCCTGGGATGACCTGCATCACATTGCCTTATCTGTTACCAAAAGCGAACATGATGGCCGCTGGGCATTTGGCAATGCCAATAATACCCCGCGTATTGCGCGTATCGATATGAAAACATTCCGTACCGCAGAGATCATCGAGATCCCCAACAGTGCCGGTAACCACTCCTCCCCTTTTATCACTGAGAATTCAGAATATGTAGTGGCCGGTACCCGTTTCAGTGTACCGATGGGCGATAACCTGGATGTACCGATCAATACCTATAAAGAGAATTTCAAAGGGACCGTCAGTTTTATCGGTATTGACAAAACATCCGGTGAAATGAACCTCTCCTTCCAGATCGCCACACCCGGAATCAACTTTGATCTGGCCCGTGCCGGTAAAGGAAGATCCGCCGGATGGTTCTTCTTCAGTTGCTACAACTCTGAAAAAGCCAACACGCTGCTGGAAGTTAATGCTTCACAAAAGGACAAGGACTTTATTATGGCTGTTAACTGGAAAAAAGCTGAAGAATATGCAAAAGCCGGGAAAGGCGTAAAAAAACAGGTGCGTTATGCCCATAATAAATACAATGAATCCACTCATAGTGCCACGTCTGAGATAAAAACCGAAGTCCTGGTGCTGGATCCAAAGGATTGTCCGGATATGGTGTACTTTATGCCCTGCCCCAAATCACCCCATGGCTGCGATACTGATCCTACAGGTGAATACATTGTAGGCAGCGGAAAACTGGCGGCGGTTATTCCCGTTTTCTCCTTTGCCAAAATTGAAGCAGCGATCGCTGCGAAGAACTTTGATGGTGCATATGATGGCATACCGGTGCTGAAATACGAAGCCGTGTTACATGGTGAAGTGCAAAAACCCGGCTTAGGCCCCTTACACACCGAATTCGATGGTAAAGGAAATGCTTATACCTCCTTCTTTGTTTCTTCCGAGATCGTGAAATGGAATATCAAGGACCTGAAAGTACTGGACCGTGTTCCAACCTACTATTCA
>CALRQQ020000011.1:0-25140 GCA_943370345.1 Chitinophaga pinensis | reverse complement strand
GGGTAAGGAGGGTCGGGACGGGTTGATGGTGCTGATCAAATCATCACCGGAAGCTTCTTATAAACAGGTCGTGGATGTGCTGGATGAAATGACAATCAACCGGGTAAAAAAGTATGCAGTGGTCAAACCGGCTTTAAGTGAGCTGACGTGGATCAGCAAAGCGGAGTAAAAAAGAACAGGGTGTTTATTTCAGGAAAGCAGCGATCCGTTGCGCCACGTTGTGGCGGATATCCATGTAGTACAGGTTGATATCGCCCACATGATAATTCTTACTGCGATACAGGAAGCTCCAGGGAAACCGGGGTTTTCTTGTATAAAGTAAACCGTCTTTGATCTGTGCATCGGTGCTTTTGTGGTAGAGTTTGTTATACCGCACAAGGGCTCCTTTGTTCTGTGTACGGCTTACAAACTCAGGTCCGGTGGTCCAGCTCAGCGGGTTGGTAACCAGGGCTGTATCTTTTTCTCTCTGCATAAAAGGCGGACGATAACCAATGCGATAAGTGCGCCAGCTGCAAAAGCATCCCGTTTGCAGGGAGTCGGCACAAACACTCAGGCTGCTGTAATAGTGCCCGGGTACCGGCCAGCCGACGATATAGGCCGCCACCAGTTGTTTAGACAGGGGTTTGTTTTCAAAAAACTCTTTTAATAATCGCTCACTCAGGAAAGCTCCCTGGCTATGGCCGGCAATGATAATGGGCCGACCCTGATTATAGTGGCTGAGGTAATATACAAATGCCGCTTTGATATCTGCATAGGCCTGTTCAAAGGCCGCTTTACTTTTTAACGTGTCTCCGCTGTAAAAATTCTGAATATGTGCCTGGCGGTAACGTGGAGCAAAAACCCGGCTCTGCTGGTTGAATACACTCGCCTGGTATAAGATCGTACTGTAATCTGTTTTTGCACTGATATAAGGATCATCGATCAGTGCATTGGTATTGATGGAATCCTTCTTTCTGGTGAATGTGGTAGGATGCAAAAAAAAGACATCGGCCAGGCTATCCCGGTTTTCTTTCTGCAGAAAAGCCGGTATGCTGTCAGAAGGATCTTTTTTCCAGGGATGTGCCGCCCAGTAGTCGGTCTGGCTGTAATCGGGAGAACCGTCTGCGCTTTTGAATGTGTAACGGGATTGATAAGTCCGGTATTTATCGGCGCAGGCCGGCAGGATCAATAACAGTAAAAAGGCGGTATAAATTGAATTTTTCATTGTATTACGCGTAAAAATCGGGAAAATCCGTCGATTTCGGGTATTAATCACTCATCACGACTTAAAACCATTCATACAGAAATCAGGGCAGCAAGTCTTTCAAATGTTTTTTTACAATTGTCAGACAATGATTGACTTGTATAAAATTGAACGTAAATAGACGGTAAAATACCAAAAAAAATAAGGTACTTTGTTTTGCATAGTACCAAATATGACCCTATCTTTGGTACAGATTCATCAAACTGAACCAGTATGAATATTGAAAACACACAGAGCCAGATGCGTAAGGGTATACTGGAATTCTGTATACTCTCCATCATTCGCAGGGGTGAAGCATATCCCAGTGATATTGTGGAAGAGATGAAGGCGGCCAATCTTCAGATTCTGGAAGGCACGCTGTACCCTTTATTAACCCGTCTTAAGAATGCGAGTATGCTCACCTATCGCTGGGTGGAAAGCAATTCGGGGCCGCCCCGGAAATATTTCTCCCTGACGGAAAAGGGAGAAGGGTTTTACAAGGAGCTCGAGCAGACCTGGAATGAGCTTTCCAACGGGGTCAATGCCCTGACGAGTAAAAAACCTGAACATCCTTTTCAATATTAACCAACCTACCAACTTCAACCAAATACCTGAATCATGAAAAAGATTATTAACATAAACCTCAGTGGCCGGGTCATCCCCATCGAAGATGCGGCTTACGAACAACTGCAGGCCTATATTGAGAGTCTGCGCCGCTATTTTGCCCATGAAGAAAGCCGTGATGAAATCATCAATGATATCGAAAGCCGCATTGCTGAGCTGATGAGTGAGAAAGTACGGAAAGGGGCTTCCTGTATCACCGATGCGGATGTGGATGAGATTGCCACATCGATGGGTCGTCCGGAAGATTTTGAAGCAGAGGAAGTAAGTCCGGCCGGGGAAGTACCGCTCCAGGGCGCCACTTTCAGCCAGGGCAGTCAGCAGCAAAGCAGCAGCACTCATACCACAGGTGCTCCTCCGCATGCAGAAAGGGAAAAAGCCCCCAGGGGTCGTTTATACCGTGATACCAGCGATAAGTTTATCGGCGGTGTATGCAGTGGAATTGCAGCGTATATGAATGTGGATCCTGCCATTGTACGTATCCTCTTTGCCATTATCACTTTTGGTGGTTTTGGTTTGGGTTTCCTGGCCTATATCATCATGTGGATCATATTACCACCTAAAGACCTGGAAGAATATTCCGGAAAGCGTCTGTTCCGTAACCCCGAAGAGAAAGTGATCGGCGGGGTGGCCAGCGGACTGGCTGCTTATTTTAATAAAAGCATTTCCACCGTACGTCTGGTGTTTGCCGCGCCGATGATTCTGAATATCCTCTTCAGTTCGCTCAATGGATTCCGCTGGCATGACCTGGATCTGTTCTGGAATATCGGTTTCAGCTCCATCTCCGGCACCTTCATTCTGATCTATATTATTCTCTGGATCGTATTGCCTGAAGCAAGAACCACGTATCAGAAAATGGAAATGCGTGGCGAGAAAGTGGATGTGAACGCGATCCGTCAGAATGTAAAGGAAGGCGTGGATAATATGAAAGAACGCATGAAGGGCTGGGGAGAAGAAGTGAAAGAATCCGCCCAGCAGTTTTCGAATAAGGCGAAAGAGTTTTCGAACACCCGTGGCCGTGAGTTTGCCAATGAAGTCAACCAGACCGTTCGCAGATCCCGTGGGGGTATCGGGCATGCAATCGGCGTGTTGTTCAAAGTGTTTTTCCTGTTCATCTTCGGCACCATCGCCTTTGCATTGTTTATTGCACTGATCGCCGTATTGTTCAGCCTGCCGCAGTGGTGGGGACTGAATGAGTTCCTCTGGTCCAGCAGCTGGCAGCAGGTATATGCCTGGGGCACCCTGATCTTCTTTATGCTGGTACCCCTGATTGCATTGATCGTATGGGTGGTGCGTCGCATCATGAATGCCCGTGCCGGCAGTAATTACCTGGGCTGGACCTTTGGTGCTTTGTGGACACTGGGTTGGGTTTCCCTGGTACTGCTGATTACCAGCATTGGCCGTGATTTCAGTCAAAGTGAATTCAAGGATAGCGATACCTCCGTGTTCAGTACCCCGAAGGGTAAACTGGTTGTAACGGTTTCTCAGCCCGAGCTGGAATACACCGGAAATTATGGCTGGATCGACGGGGATATTAATGGTTGGGATTTTAATGGGGACAGCATGCGATTGGCCAATGTGTGGTTTGATGTAAGCGCCTCTCCCGATTCACTCTATCATGTAACCGTACGTCGTACCGCTAATGGCCGTACCCGCGAGGAAGCCAGGATCCGTGCTACAGAGTTTACGTATACTACCTTGCAGCAGGACAGCCTGCTTGATCTGGCCAACAGTTATACGATCGGTAAGAAAAGCAAATACCGTATTCAGCAGGTAGGCGTACTGATCCAGGTACCTAAAGGCAAGAAGATCCGCTTTGATGCCTCGGTAACAGATAAACTCAATATTGGCCGTGTGACCGTAAACCGCCGCAACCGCCGTAATATGGGGATCTCTGTGGAGAATGATTATGAATTTTCCTTCTTTACCGGTGTGGATTATACCATGGGTATTGATGGCCGCCTGCAGCAGGACGGAGTAAAAGCCGCGGAGACCCCCACACCCCGTCGTAGTAATACCGGTAATTACCGCTATAACAGTAGCGATACCGATACAGATACGGCAGCCCCGGTTGTCAGTCCGGAAGAAGCAGCCCAAAAGCAACTGGAAGAGGAAAAAAGAAAGATCCGTGAAGAAAGCGAACGGAAAATAAAAGAACTGGAAGAAAAAGCAAAAGCGGCCAAATCGGTGTCGATGCTGAAAAAGAAAAAAGATGCGAAGACCGAAGGCGATATCGTGGGGATACCTTCCCCGGTAAGTTCGCTGGTCTTATAAGATACAGAACCGAGGTTGAAGTCCCGCCCTGCGGGATGGTTGGCAGACCATTGAAGTCTGGTTTGCCGGAAGACTCCCCGCAGGGGAGTCTTCTCTTTATATACCTAACACTTATTCGCTTAACTTTGCTCACCTTTTAAGCAAAAACTATGTCTGTTAAAAACACGCCCTTTACTGAAAAACATATTGCACTCGGTGCTAAAATGGCCCCCTTCGCGGGTTATAATATGCCGATCTCTTACACGGGTATCAATGATGAGCATGCGGCGGTCCGTAAGAATGCCGGCGTATTTGACGTAAGCCATATGGGTGAGTTCGTTTTAAAAGGAGAAAAGGCACTGGACCTGATCCAGCGTGTGACCAGTAACGATGCTTCCAAACTGAAGAACGGACAGGCCCAATACAGTTGTCTCCCGAATGCCGAAGGCGGTATCGTGGATGACCTGCTGGTCTATTGTGTGGAGGAGAATAAGGTCTATATGCTGGTGGTCAATGCATCAAATATTGAAAAAGACTGGAACTGGATCAGCGCACATAATACCGATAAAGTGGAGATGCACAATATTTCGGAGAAAACCTGTTTGCTGGCCATACAGGGTCCCAATGCCACCAAAATGCTGCAGCCGCTGACCGAACTGGATATCATCAACCTGAAGTACTACACGTTTGTCAAAGGATTATTTGCCGGTGTGGAGAATGTACTGATCAGTGCCACGGGTTATACCGGAGCTGGTGGGGTCGAAATTTATTTTGAAGACAAGGATGGTGCAGCCGATAAGATCTGGGACGCCATTTTTGCGGCAGGGGGTCCGCAGGGACTGAAGCCGATCGGACTGGGTGCACGCGATACCCTCCGCCTGGAAATGGGATTCTGTCTTTATGGAAATGATATTGATGATACCACCTCTCCGATCGAAGCGGGATTGGGCTGGATCACCAAATTCACCAAGGAGTTTACATCCAAAGAACTATTTGCCAAACAAAAAGCTGATGGCGTCGGCCGGAAGCTGGTGGGCTTTGAAATGATCGATAAAGGTATCCCGCGTCATGGCTATCCGATCAAGGATGCGGAAGGCAATACACTGGGAGTGGTGACCTCCGGTACACAATCACCCAGCCTGGGAAAAGCCATCGGAATGGGATATGTACGTACAGACCATGCGGGAATTGATGCGACGATCTGTATTGAAGTACGGGAAAAACTCCTGAAAGCCAGGGTATCGAAAATTCCTTTCACTGCATAAACCGTGGTCCCGTTTTTGCATAAGGGAGAATGCCCGCAGCGGATGCGGGTACTGTGAAAAAACCTTTATTGCCATGCCAACGATCCATCTCACCACTTTTATTAAAGCACCCTATAATGTGGTGTTCGACCTGAGCCGGCATATTGGCCTGCATAAGGAATCCATGTCGAAGTATAAGGAAGAAGCAGTGGCGGGTACCCGTTTCGGACTGATTGAGAAGGAGGAGACCGTGACCTGGAAGGCCCGTCATTTATTCAAAGAGCGGTTGATGCGGGTAAAGATCACAGAATTGATAAGAGGCGATATGTTCATCGATGAACAGATGCAGGGGGATTTTAAAATGATGAAGCACGAACATTATTTCAAAGCCTGTGAGAACGGCACCATCATGATCGACCTCTTTCATTTTGAAACACCGTATGGCCTGCTTGGCCGCTGGTTCAACGCACTCTATCTCACGAACTATATGAAAAAACTCCTGGAGCAACGGAACAAAACCATACAGGAGTTTGCCGAGAGTGATAAATGGAGGAAATTGTTGATTAAGTAGCAGGACCGGTGTCCCTGCTTACTGTTAAATATGGCAGAGAATAAGAGATGACACAGGAGACACGGGTCTATAAATACATTATTTTTGCATCCATTTATGAGTCAGAAACCCACCCTTCATACATCCATTTCCCCGGCCTTATTACACCTCTACGACCTGAGCAATAGTGTGGTCGTGATCATTGATGTATTCCGGGCCACGTCCACGATCGCTTCTGCTTTATACAATGGAGCCAAATGTGTGATACCGGTGGATTCTGTACCCAAGGCCATTGAGATCAGCCGCAATATTGATGGTATTGCCGCCGGTGAGCGGGATGGTATGATTGCAGAAGGATTACAGCATGGTAATTCACCCCTGGAATATAACCGGGAGTTCATAGAAAATAAGACTCTGGTACTGACCACAACCAACGGCACCCGTTTATTGCAGATGGCGTTGGACCGCAATGCAGATACGATCATCTCCGGATCTTTCCCCAATCTATCCGCGGTATGTGATTTTCTGGTACAGGAGAAAAAGAATGTGGTGTTGGGCTGTGCCGGCTGGAAAGACCGGTTCAATCTCGAGGATACGCTGTTTGCCGGGGCTGTGATCAACCGCCTGGCCAAACAATTCACCATACATTGCGACAGCTCGCTGATGGCGGAGACCATGTATATGAAACATAAGAACAAACTTGCTGATTTTGCCCCGAAGCTGACGCATTATCACCGCCTGGTGGAGCGCTTCGGACTGATTGAGGATATCAACTTTTGCCTGACACCGGATGTGGCGAATGTACTGACGGTATACACGGAAGGCAAGCTGATCGCGAAATAAAAAAGGCATCTAAGATACTTCATTTTCCGGTCATAAATCCGGAAAAAAATTAATTTATTATTTAAGCCCTTTCGCGAGGAAATCCGCTTTTTTATCATTTAGATTTGCCGATTGCCCAATTACCAGTTGGCAGCCGGCAGGCTGCAGTCTGCATCAAAAACGTTGCGACCCTCTACTGCCTGTTGCCTGCTGCAAACTGATATACTGAATGGCGTTACCGCACCTTATTAAATATGTGTATACCCATGGAACGGATGAAGTGATCCGCCGGGGAAAGAAAATACACGCAATTGGATTTGTTGAACTGGTCGAGTACGATGACCTTTTCGGTTCTGCTGTATTCCGCGTAAAGGATGACAGCTATTCCACCTATTACAAAGTATATATCCAGAAATTCAAGGATCCCAAGGGTACGTCCATGCGGTGTGCCTGTCCGTATAATCTTGGTGATATCTGCCGGCATGAAGCAGCGGCTCTTTTCCAGTTGCAGGAACTCATCGATCGTGGTCATTTACAGGCAGAGAACATTAAATACGATCAGCGGCATACAGTGGCCAAGATGAAAGCCATTGAACTGAAGACCCTGCGTCTGCTATGTTCTCCCGAAACCTTTATCGATGCAGAAACCTTTTTGCGGACCCAGAAGGCCAAGATCGAATCCGCGGAGAATGAAACAGTAAAAGCGTCCGTGACCCTCAATGGTCAAACGTATAAAGTGATCCTCCGTAAGAATGAAGAGCGGAATTTTGATACGAGCTGTGATTATGAAGACGAAACTCATCTGCTCTGTCTGCCCAAGCTGATCGTGTTCCTCCAGTTGCTCAATGCTCATGGAGCCAATTACTTCGACAGCATACGGAACTGGGATAAGGAAAAGAACAAACTGCTGGAAGCCTATGGCTATTCGCTGGAAGATGATCTGAAAGGGAAATTTGAGTTTGCGTATAAAGACGGCAAACCGTTTTTGCGGGTACTGGATCCGTCCATCAAACGGGTGGCACCGGTGGCAGCCCCCAACCGACCGGTATTACTGCCACAGAAAGAGAAGGAAACTGCCATAGTAAACGAGGCGCTTTCCGATGAACCCGCCCCGGCCCCCTCCCAACGATTGGGAGTGGTTTTCAACTTCAGTAAGAAAAGTTATCCGCGCTTTACGGTGGATGTGGTAATCGGTGAGCCCAATGAGAACCAGGATGCGTTCACCGGCAAGGTGGAGAAAACAGATATCAGCCGATATGTTAATACAGACCAGCTGCCGGAGGGGGATCGTGAATTACTGACCATGCTGCGCAAGCTGCAGGATGCCGAGATCAATAAATACATCAGCCGTAACTCTCCTTTTTCTGGGATCTGGGAAAATATCATTCATCAGGAAGACGACGACCTGCCGGATGAAACCAAAGAACTGATGGCTGAGTATATGCTGCCCAAACTGAAAAAGCTGTTTGTGGATTGCACCGGCAATCCTTTTATCTTCCTTTTGCCTTCCGGTAAAGCATTCAAGACCGCCAACCTGGAGCAGTTGCAATTACAGGCCGAGAATGCGCAACCGCATTTTATCATCCGAAAGAATTCGCATTACAGTATACAATGCCGGGTAAAAGCGGGACCCCTGGAATTTGACCTGGGTGACAATGAAGCCGAAACACCGCTATTCTTTTTGTATAATAACCAGGCCCATCTCTGGGAAAATAATGAAGTGATCCACCTGGTGGAGAAATTCCTGCCTTCGGGTAAGATGAGTGTACCCGCTGCAGAATGGCAGGACACCCTGATGAAATTCATCATGCCACTGGCACGCGAACATAAAGTGGATTTTGACAAGGCACTGATCCAGGAAGTGAAGGATGGTAATCCGGAGGTGAAACTGTACCTGATGGAGAAAGGGGAATACCTGGTGTTCCAGCCCTCCTTCTCGTATAAAGGCTATGAAACAAAAGCGAAGGACCGGGATGAAGTGATCGTACCACAGGCCGAAAAGGTACTGGTGGTACACCGGAACCGGGAGAAGGAGCAGGAGTTCATACAGTCGCTGCAGAACCTGCACTCCAACTTTGTTTATAATGAAGATTCCGCCACACTGGCACTGAAAGGTTCCGATGTGCTCAAGAATAACTGGTTCTTCCTTTTCGTGGATGCAATGAAGGAGAACAAGACACCGGTGTTTGGTTTTGAAGCCCTGAAGAATTTCCGGTTCAACACGGCCAAGCCACAGACCAAGATCTTTATCAGCAGCAATACGGATTGGTTTGATGCTAAAGTGGATATTCTCTTTGGTGACCAGAAGGTAACCGTGGCGGAAGTAAAGCGGGCATTGGCCAATAAGCAGCAGTTTGTTCACCTGAGTGATGGCACGCTCGGTATCCTGCCGGAAGAATGGTTGAAAAAATATTCATTGCTGTTCCGCGTAGGTGAAGGCAAAACGGATTCGCTCAAGCTATCCCGCTATCACCTCAGCGTGGTGGATGAATTGTATGAAACAAGGGATGAGGAAGAGCTGGTGGTACAGCTGGAAGAGAAGTATGAAAAACTGAGAGAGTTCAATAAGATCCGCGAGATCGATCCTTCGAGTCAGCTGAAACCGATCCTGCGCCCCTACCAGGTGGCCGGTTACCAGTGGCTCAATTACCTCAAGGATATTAAATGGGGTGGTATACTTGCAGATGATATGGGTCTTGGTAAAACCGTTCAGGCCCTTTCCTTCATGGAATTCTTTAAGCAGGAGCAAGGCAAACTGAAAGCACTCGTGGTTTGTCCCACCACCCTGATCTACAACTGGGAGAATGAGATCCGCAAATTCACCCCTACCCTCACTTATCGCATCCATCATGGGGCCCTGCGCACCCGGGTGAAGGAAGAACTGACCGATCATGATGTAACGATCACCACCTATGGTACTTTAAGGAGTGATATCAAATTGCTGGTCAGTGTGGATTTTGATTATGTGATCCTCGATGAATCACAGGCGATCAAGAATCCTTCCAGTAAAGTCACCAAGGCGGCCTGTCTGCTCAATGCCAAACACCGGTTATGCATGAGTGGTACTCCTTTACAGAATAATACCTTCGACATATTTGCGCAGATGAACTTCCTGAATCCCGGTATGCTCGGCACGATGGAGTTTTTCCGCCAGGAATTTGCCATACCGATTGATAAGTTCGGGGAGCAGGACCGGAAGGATCACCTGCGCAAGATCTTATATCCGTTCATTCTCCGTCGTACCAAGGAACAGGTGGCCAAAGATCTTCCGGAAAAACAGGAGATGATCCTGTTCTGCGAAATGGAAGAAGAACAACGGAGTATTTATGATGCGTACCGCAATGATTTCAGAAATCAGATCCTCGGTACGATTGAAACACAGGGAATCCAGAAATCACAATTGACGATCCTGCAGGGATTGATGAAGCTGCGGCAGATCTGTGATTCACCGGCGATATTGAATGAACAGGAGAAATTTGAGAATCATTCCATCAAACTGGATGAGCTGGCCCGTGAGCTGAGTGAGGATATGAGTAACCATAAGGCACTGATCTTCTCTCAATTCCTCGGAATGCTGGCCCTGATCCGGGCCAAACTGACCGAGCTCGGCATTAAATATGAATACTTTGACGGAAGCACTTCTGCTCCTGACCGCGAGAAAGCCATTCAGAGTTTCCAGAAAGACGAAGAAGTGCGGGTATTCCTGATCTCACTCAAAGCCGGGGGTGTTGGTCTCAACCTGACCGCAGCGGATTATGTCTATATCGTGGATCCCTGGTGGAACCCGGCCGTGGAGCAACAGGCCATTGACCGGACGCACCGGATCGGGCAGACCAAGAACATATTTGCTTATCGCATGATATGTAAGGATACTATTGAAGATAAGATTCTGCAATTGCAGGAGAAGAAAAGGGCCCTGGCCAAGGATATCATCTCAGATGATGCTTCTTTCGTGAAGACCCTGACCCGGGAGGATGTGGAATACCTCTTCAGTTAAACCGTTCATCGGTCCATACGTCCAATTCACCCTCAATTTTGTAAAAAGCGGGTACCGGAGCGAAGGTTCGCCCCCGGTATTACGTCTTTATTCGTACAACATACATAGCTGATTATGAAGAAGATTTTAGCCTTATTCCTGATATTATTCACGTTACTTACCGGAATTCAGGCCCAGAAGGCGGATGGTGGTATCAAGGGCAAACTGATAGATACCACTGCTAAACAACCTGTTGCAGATGCAACTGTATCGGTCTTAAATGCAAAAGACTCTTCCCTGGCAAATTTTACCCTCTCCAATAAACAAGGTGTTTTTGAAGTAAAAGGACTGGTGGCCGGTGAATACCGTCTGGTGATCACCAGTAAGGGCTATGAAGAGATCCGGAAAAAGATAACCCTGACTGAAACAGCGAAGCAGATCGACCTCGGAAGTCTTACAGTGATCAAGGATTATAAAATGATGGAAGGGGTAACGATCACCACTGAATCCCCCATCCAGGTAAAAAACGATACTATTCAGTTCAACACCAGCGGATTTAAGACACAGCCCAATGCAACATTAGAAGATCTGTTGAAAAAGATCCCGGGTATGGAAGTGGATAAGGAAGGAGCAGTGAAATCACAGGGCGAACAGGTACAGAAAGTATTGGTGGATGGTAAAGAGTTTTTTGGCAATGACCCCAAGCTCGCTACCAAGAACCTGACAGCTGATATGATCGAAAGTGTACAGGTATTTGATGATATGAGTGAACAGGCCAAGTTTACGAAAGTGGATGATGGCAGCCGGAGCAAGACCATTAATATCAAACTGAAAAAGGACCGCAATAAAGGTTATTTCGGACGCTCCACAGTTGGTTACGGATCAGATGACCGCTATGAGGCCAATTTAAGTGTCAACAAGTTCAAAGGGGCTCAGCGGGTTTCTTTATTATTCAATTCTAATAATATCAATAAGCAGGGATTCTCCTTTTCCGATATCATCAGTTCCATGGGTGGGTTCAGTGGTTTTGGCGGTGGTGGTGGCGGCCGCGGCGGCGGTGGTGGTGGCATGAACTTTGGCGGGCTGAACTTTGGTGGCAACAGTACCGGTATCACCCGATCCACCGCAGTGGGTCTGAATTATACCGATGAGTGGGGCAGTAAAGTCAAAGTGGCCGGTAGTTATTTTTACTCCACAACCCGTCCGCTCCAGGAGCAGAGCTCATTCCGTCAGACCTTCTTCCCGAATGATTCCACGGCAGCAAGGAACAGTATTTCACAATCCAATAATCTGAACCAGAATCACCGATTCAACCTGCGGCTTGAATATGCGATCGATTCAATGAACTCTATTTTGTATACACCCTCACTGACATTCCAGCATTCGGAGAATTTCAGCCTGGACAGTGCACTTACGGAATCCATTACTCCGCTTAAACAATACCTGGCGGTACGTGGCCGTACACAGAATACCAATTCCAGGGATGGATTTAACCTCGGGAATAACATTCTCTTCCGTCATAAATTCAAAAAGACCGGCCGTACACTGACGTTGGGTCTGAATAACACCATTGGGGACAGTGAGAGTGATGGTGTGACCTACTCCAGCAACCTGTTTTATTTGTCAGATGGCACCCTGGACTCTGCATTTATCCAGAATCAGAATTACAAGCAAAAGACCACGACCAATAATAATGTGATCAGTACTTCGTATACAGAGCCGATCGGGCTGAACAAATTAATTGAGCTTAATTACGCCTATACAAAGAATGTGAATGAGTCGAACCGGAAGACCTTCAACTTTAATGATAATTCCGGCAAGTATGATTATGTGAACCTGCGCCAGACCAATGATTTCAGGAATGTGTTTGAAGCACATCGTGCCGGTATCAACTTCCGGGTGCAGAAGACCAAATACAATTATCAGTTTGGAATTGGTGTACAACAGTCTTCACTGGATAACTCCAGCTTCCGGGCCGACAGTAACAAGACCTTCCTGACCAGTCAGACCTATACTAATCTTTTCCCGACGGCGAATTTCAACTTTACCCCTTCGCGGAGCAAGAACCTGCGTTTCCGTTACAACGGTCGTACCAACCAGCCTTCGATCACCCAGCTGCAGAATGTACCGGATGTGACCGATACGCTGAATATCCGGATCGGTAACCCCAACCTGAACCAGGAGTTCAACCACAGTTTCAACCTCGGGTTCAATACGTTCAATATGCTGACGATGCGCTTTATTGCGGCCAATATCAATTTTTCCACGACAGCCAATAAGATCATCAACAATATCAGCTATACCGGCCGGCGCCAGGTAACCACTTATGAGAATATGGATGGCTATTTTAACGGAAACACCTTTATTACCCTGGGTCTTCCCTTCCGTAATCCAAAACTGAAAGGATCAAGTATCAATGTGACCAACAACATGAATTTTACCCAGGATATTAGTCTGCTCAACAGCGTGAAGAATATTACGAAGACCTACACGATCAACCAGGGCGTAGGATTGAATTTCAACAAAGAGAAAATCGATTTTGGCGTGAAAGCCAACCTGGCCTATACCAAGACCACCTACTCGGTCAACAGCAATCAGAATGAAGATTTTTACACACATACCTATTCCGGTGATATCGCGTATACCTTCCCAAAGAACTTTATTCTGTCCACCGACTTTAATATCCTGATGAACACCGGCCGTGCACCGGGATACAACCAGACCATCCCTGTATGGAATGCCAGTTTCAGCAAGCAGTTATTCAAGAATAAAAATGGTGAACTGAAATTATCAGTGCGCGACCTGCTCAATCAGAACCAGGCCATTGCCCGTACCACCACACTGAACTATGTGGAAGACTCCCGCAGCATGGTGCTGAAGCGTTATTTTATGGTGAGTTTCCTGTTCAACCTGAATCGCATGGGCGGTAAGAGTCAGCAGCAGGGTGTACCAGGTATGCCTCCGGGTATGAACCGTATGATGCAACGGGAGACCAGGGATGTGAGGATGTTTTAATTAGCCGTTTGTGAACTGTTAGCAGAAAATACAATGTCCCTCCTTTGTCGGGATGATAATAGTTAAAAAAAGAGCTGTTTCAATTGTTGAAACAGCTCTTTTACTATAGTAGGGGTTAGTAAAGAAATGATCAGGGTCTCCTGAAACTGCCGGATGCTGCAGGGTTGGCGCCGGAAATAAAAACGGCGAGAACGGACTTCAGCAGGCGGATGACATTAAAGGAGGGTTTGTAGTAATTACGGTAAATCCGGGCGGATTCGTGGTAATGTACGAGGTCTTTGTTTTTCATAATAGGATGTGTTTACTCAGGGTTTAACGATCAGGTTGACTTTAAAAGTATGTAATAAAAGTAAAATTTAATAATATTGGGGGATGTTATCAACCCGTTAAATCCCGTACAGATGAAAAAAACAGTAAAAATACTTGCATTAATTACGTTTCTCTCGGTCTTTTCCTTTTCGGTTATAGGTCAGATTAAGCTCCCCGTTGCCAACGGCTTCACGGCCGATATGAAAAAGGTGATCGAGGACTATCCGAACCGCTTCATTCATCTGATGGGCGAAGTAAGAATGCAGCACGAACAATCCACTGAGTATGAATGCAACCTGAAGATCAACGGGGCCGAGGAAGCCACCATTATCCGCTATTCTTCCAAACGGGATGGCGTGGTGAGTTGGGAGGCCGTGATGTTTACCACTGATGATTTTGAGGAGGCAAGAAAAAAATATAAAAGCTATTTCAATCAGCTGAATAACCTGGGCGTGACCCTGGGCAAGGACCATTTCAAACTGCACGGGCTGTATGAAGTTCCCTCGGCAGAAAAAAAATTCAACGCTGTTCTCTTTTCAATTGAACCCGGTGCCCCCGATATTAAAAAAGTAAAAGTGGAACTGACCCTGCAATACAAAGCCCCCATGGACTGGCAGGTGAAAGTGCTGGTGTATGACAGGGAGCGGGAAGATGGGGAACAGGGGAGAGTGGAAGAATAGTCGGAAGTTAGGAGTCGGGAGTCAACAGCCTATAAAGCGAGAAGCGAGAAGCAAGAAGCGAGAGGGGAACAGCCCTTTCTTTGAAGACGGGTTTAAAACTGCAAGCTACTTCTCGTTTTACAGCATCTCTTTCGTACTTCGTACCTCGTACTTCGTACCTCGTACTTCGTACTTTAAACGGGGTGCTGTAGGTATGAAGAAGCGTGTTTCTAAACAAGCTCTTCTAAGAACCCGCATTAACGATAATTAACCTTAAACCCAGCCCGGTTAACCCGTTTCTACCTCCGGTACGATTATTTTCGTGGCAGAAACCAGAAGGCATGAGAAGAATTTTACCTCTTTTATTCATTATTTGTTTGGCGGGTCCGCTTATGGCCCAAAGGAATGGTACCGTAACCGGTATAGCCTTTGACACGATCAGTAAGCAACATGTGGGGGCGGCCACGATCACTGTACTGGAGAAGAAGGACTCTTCACTGGTGACGTTTACGATGACCGGGGCCGATGGGCGGTTTGAGATCAAAGGATTGGCCAACGGGGAATATCGTCTGCTGATCACCCATGTTAATTACCACAATACCAATAAAAATTTCTCTATTAGCGATTCTCTGAACAAAGCGGACCTGGGAATACTGGTGATGAATGATAAAGCCAAAGTGCTGGCCGAAGTGGTACTCGCCAATGAGGCTCCGCCGATCACCCTGATTAATGATACGATACAGTATAATGCCGGCTCTTTTAAAACAGCACCGAATGCCAGCGTGGAGCAGTTGTTGAAGAAACTGCCCGGGGTGAAAGTGGAAAAGGATGGTACCGTGAAAGCCCAGGGTGAAACCGTGACCAGGGTATTGGTGGATGGTAAGGAATTTTTCGGTAATGATCCGAAAGTGGCCACCAAGAACCTGCCAGCAGATGCGGTGGATAAGGTGCAGGTTTATGACCGGCAGAGTGACCAGGCGCAGCTGACCGGATTTGAGGACGGCAATTATGAAAAGACCATCAATCTGAAACTAAAGAAGGATAAGAAAAAGGGTTTGTTTGGTAAAGTGACCGCCGGTGGCGGAAATAAAGAACGCTTTGATGGTAAGTTCAACGTGAACTCCTTCAAGGGGGCCCGTCAGTTTTCCGCGATCGGTATGGGCAACAATACCAATGCGGAAGGATTTTCTTTTATGGACATCCTCAATTTCACCGGCGAGCTCGCCCGTATGCAACAGGGCGGCGGTGGAAATATCAGCATCAACCTTTCCTCACAGGATGCCGCTGGTATGGGTATGAACGGGGGTAATAGTAACAGCGGGATCAATACTGCCTGGGGTGGCGGCCTGAATTATAATAATATCATCGGGCAAAAACTGGATCTGCAGAGTAACTACTTTTATAACCGCTTTAATCCGAATACTGAAAGTCATATCCAGCGACAGTACCTGCTGCCTGACACTTCTTATTATAATTCCAACAGTTATGCGGATAACCTGAATAATACCCACCGCCTTAATCTGAATATGCTTTACCAGCTGGATACATTCAATTCCATCCGCGTGGTCCCTTCTTTCAGTTATCAGCAAACCAGTAACCGGTCCGTTACCGACTACCGGACCTTGTCGAAACTGCAGTCACCGGTGAATGACGGATACAGCAACAGTGTTAACAACAGTGAGGGCTACAATTTCCGCAACGAGATCGCCTGGCGCCGGAAGTTTCACCGCAAGGGGCGAACCTTTTCTCTTTCCCTGCAAACAACCCTGAATCAAACAGACGGTGACGGAAGCCTGGCTTCGGTCAACAGTTTTTATCAAACCAATGGTGGCCTCTTGCGTAAAGACACATTGAATCAACAGAACATAGTTACCGGAAGTCTGAATGGCTATACCGCAAGAGCCGTATATACTGAGCCATTGGGTAAAAGAACTCTTATAGAGTTCAGTCTGGGCAAAAGTGATTCGCGGAATCAGTCGGAGAGGATCACATACGATTATAATAAGAACAACGGCAAATATGATCGGCAGAATGCATTGCTGAGCAATGATTTTGAAAACAGCTATGGTTTTACGAATGCCGGGTTCCGGATCCGCAACCAGCAGAAAAAATACAATTTCTCACTCGGTATTAGCTGGCAGCAGTCGGACCTGGATGGTAAGATCATCAGCGGGACCAAGGATTCACTGATCACCAAGCGGTTTCAGAACCTGTTGCCCACTGCCCGCTTCCAGTATAATTTCACCCGGTTTAAAAATGTATCACTCACCTATAATACGAATACCACTCAGCCTTCCATGAATCAGTTGCAGCCGGTGCCGGATGTGAGCAACCCGCTCAATATCCGCGAGGGTAATCCGGACCTGAAGCAGGAGTTCAATCATAACCTGCAGACCAATCTGGCGCTGATCAGTCCGTTCAGTAATAAGAACCTGTTTTTGTTCCTGCGGGCTCAGGCGGCACAGAATAAGATCGTGAACTACGATTCACTGGATCAGCAGACAGGGGTACGGAAGACGAAGCCGGTAAATGTAAACGGCGTGTATAATCTGAATGCCAATCTCAGTTACAGCCGCCCGGTCCGTTTCCTGAAAGGGACCATTGAACTCAGCAGTACTATCGGCTATAACCGGGGCAAGCAACTGATCAATACGCTGACCAGTCCGAAAGAAGAGAATGCCATCGGCGTATTCAGTGTGGGACCCGAACTGCGCCTGGATATGAATCCGGCTGATAAACTCAACCTGGTACTGGGTACAGCACTGAATCATAACAATACGACCTATTCATTACAGCCCGGGCTCAGCAATAATTATTTATCGCAGGAATATTCTGCTTCGGTTGACTGGGAACTTCCCAAAGGATTTTTCTTCAGCACCGACTTTACCTATACGGTCAACAGTCAGCGGGCAGCCGGTTTTAACCTGAAAGTACCATTGTGGAATGCCAGTATCAGTAAACAGATGCTGCGTTTCAACCGCGGAGAACTCAAATTCAGTGCACGCGATCTGCTCAACCGCAATGTGGGTATCAGCCGCAATACCAGCAATAACTTTATTGAAGATTCAAGGGTGCTGACCCTGCGTCAGTTCTTTATGCTGAGTTTTACTTACAGTCTGAGTAAGACCGGTTTGAATAATACAAGCGGTGGGGGTATGCGGGTGATCAGCCGGTAGAATCAGTGTTTCAGCGGCCTTTTCTTGATCATACCGCCCTTCGTATCTTTTACACTGCTCATGACAACAAATGTGTCTGGCTCGATCTTTTCGATCTCGGTATTGAGTTTATTGATCTCGAGGCGCGTGATCACGGTGTAGATGATGTCCACATCCTTGGTCTCTCCTTTTTTGCCATAGCCTTTTTTACCGGTGTAAACCGTACAGCCCCGGCCCATTTTATCAATGATCATCTGTCGGATCTCTTCGCTGTGCGAAGAAACAATGGTCACCCCGATATATTCTTCAATACCCTCAATAATGAAATCGAGCGTTTTGGAGGCCGCGAGATACGTGATCATGGAGTAAAGCGCGATCTCGATAGAGAGGAAATACGCGGCAGCAGAGAAAATGAGTATGTTGATCAGGATGATGATATCGCCGATGGTGGTACCCAGTTTACGGCTGAGGTAGATCGCCAGTATTTCCGTGCCATCGATCACGGCCCCGCCCCGGACTGTTAAGCCGATACCCGCACCTAGGAAGAATCCACCAAAAACAGCCACCAACAGATTATCCTTGGTCACATCCGGAAAATGAACGGTACCCAGCACCAGTGCCAGGCCACTGATGGCAATAATCGTTTTGATGGCAAAGGTCCGGCCCATTGTTGTGTAACCGAGTATAATGAACGGGATATTGACACAGATGATCAGGGCCCAGAGAGGGATATTGGTCAATACGGAAAGCAGCAGCGATATTCCCGTAGCTCCGCCATCAATGAATTCATTGGTCAGCAGAAAACCTTTAAAACCGAATGCTGCGGAAAACACTCCGGCAGTCATCAGCAACAGGTCACGCACCAAACGGCGGGCGGTAATGGTGAACTCCCGGTATGATTTAGCTTTTTTATAGGGGGAGATATTATTATTTCCATCGGCCATGGCCGCCTGCGGGGTTCGGGTGATCGCGTCAATTATTTTTTTCCGGAAATGGCTCATGCAAGGGGGGTCGTTGGTTCAATCAAATTTACCCCTTTTCGCCGGGAAAGGGAATCGCCGGGCTGTTAAATAAAAAATGCCGGATACATATATTATATCGCTGGTTAATGTTGTGTGCAGGAAAAAAAGGTTGTCCTTTTTGTGGGACAACCTCTTTTATTATTGTTTTGATAAGTGGTTATTACATCCGTATTACTCTGCGGTTCCCTCCGCCATTATTCCGGTTCATTTCTTCCAGCATTTTATCCCGTTCTTTTTTAAACTCTTCCTGGGTGTATTTCTTTTTACCTGTCGGCTCTTTGATTACACCCGGATCGGTCGATTCAGCAATACTGGTGGCCATATAAACCTGGTCGCCATTGCGTACGTCCAGCTCGAGGATCAGTCCCGGAAGCTGGCCCTGGAATTCTGAGGGACCTGCTGATACAGGAATGTCCATCGCAAACCAGGCCACGATTTTTGCGGTATCGTCGATTTCTTTTCTTTCCATTTTGCCATTGTCCATATTCATGGTCATGCGTTTGCTGATCCGCACGGCTTCCGCCTTCATGCATTGGTGGTTCAGGATGGTTTTTGATTCACCGGTCATTTTCCATTTCAGTTTGGTGATCGTATCGTCCACGATGAAGATTTTGTCAAACAGTTCTCTTTTCTCTACGCGGCGGCTGTTGTCAAAATTGCAGTAGAGCACATCGTTACTGCCGGCAACGACCATCCTGATCTGCATACCCTCTCCACCCATGGTTTGTTCCTCTTCGGGTTCCTGCTCACCCTGTTTCCAGAGCGACTGATTATTTGCAAAGGACAGTTCATATTTATCGGTACGGCTACTGGGCAGTTGCTGTTCCATGCCGCCGGGCATACCGGCGAAGCTCATCTGGAGCTTTACGGTCCGCGTATAGGTTACTTTTCCCTGGGTTTGCTGAGCGTAAAGACCGGCGATGGCCATCATCATTGTCACTCCGCACAAAAGCAGTTTTTTCATGTGTTTACTATTTGCCACAAAGCTAAAAAAGCAACCGTTAAACCACCTTGTTATAAGGTTAATAAAGGTTAATGGGTTTAAAACGCCCGGGGGGAAAGACTATTTTTGTAACGAAATGAAGCGCCTTCGCCTACCAGCCCCCTTACTGATGCTGATTTCCATCCTGGGAATCGCGGCCTTTCTTTTTTACTGGCTTACCGAGAACTATAAGCGGGAAGAAAAAACCCTCCGGCTGAAAACTGATATGGTCTTCCGGGAGGAGATGATGAAATTGCAGGTGGCCCGGTTGAAACTGGGTAAACCCGGATACGACTCAACAGGCAGGGGAGGGGTACGGGTATTTATGAGTGACCGTAACCGGGGGCAGCATGGACCGGAAGACTTCGGTGAAGAGGTGGTTTCATCCATTAATATCATCCGCGATAAGATGGCGGATTCGCTGGTCGCTCGTTTACCTGAAGGGAAGAAGCCGATGATGATCACCATGCAGACCGAATCGGCCTTTGATACCGGTGCAGATTCCGTGAAGATCGAAATGAACTTTCCGCCAGGCCGCTCTGCCGGCAACCCGGTCTTTAATTTTCTCTATGGGGTCGATTCATTGCAGGACAGTATCCGGATCACTGAGATCGATTCGGTGGTGCGCCTCGCCCTGGAGAGAGATAAGATCGATATTCCGTTTTCCATTGTACGATCAGCCAGGCCCTTGCAAAAAGGCAATCATAGTTTTGGAAATGTGACCATTGGATTAAAAAATCCGCAGACCTATTCGATGGCGATCGGTAACAGCTGGTCTTTCCTGGTAAAACGAATTGCACTGCCCGTTGTTTTTTCCATATTACTGCTAGGCATCACGATCGCGGCCTTCCTGGTATTGTATAAAAACCTACGGAAGCAACGGAAGCTGGCCGAACTAAAGAATGAGTTCATCAGCAACATCACCCATGAACTGAAAACCCCGATCGCAACGGTAGGTGTAGCCATTGAAGCACTAAAAAATTTCAATGCCATCGATGATCCTGAACGTACCCGGGAGTACCTGGATATTTCACAGAACGAACTGCACCGCCTCAGCCTCCTGGTGGATAAGGTGCTTAAGCTTTCCATGTTTGAGAGTCAGGGTATTGAACTGAAATATGAAATGCTCAATCTCCGTGGACTGGTGACCGAAGTAGTGGAGTCGCTGAAACTGCAGCTGGAGAAATATAAAGCCACGGTGGATGTACACTATGATGGCGAAACAGAATTCCGTGGCGACCGGTTGCACCTGCTGAGTGTGGTGTTTAACCTGCTGGACAATGCGCTGAAATACCGCAGCACCGATAAAGAAGTGAAGATTGATGTCCGGATCAACGGAACAGCCGATGCAGTACAACTGATCATCCAGGATAACGGGATCGGTATTTCACCGGAATACCAGGAAAAGATATTTGAAAAATTCTTCCGGGTGCCTCATGGAGATACCCATAATGCAAAGGGGTATGGACTGGGTTTGAGCTATGTGGCCCAGGTGATCAAAAAACATGAAGGAACGATCTCAGTTGAATCCCGGCCCGGCGAAGGCACAAGGTTTACCATCCGTTTACCAAAGCAGCAGTCATGAGCAAGATCAAAGTATTATATGCAGAGGATGAATTGTTTCTGGGTAAGATCGTCCGCGAGAGCCTTGAAAGCCGTGGCTTTGAGGTATTGATGGAAGAGGACGGGGCGAACGTACTTGACCGGTTTAAAAAAGACAAACCTGATATCTGTGTGCTGGATGTGATGCTGCCCAATAAAGATGGCTTTACCATTGCCGATGGGATCCGCGAACTGGATGAGATAGTGCCGATCATATTTCTCACGGCTAAAACACAAACGGAGGATGTAGTAAAGGGATTCACCCTTGGTGGGAATGATTATATCCGTAAGCCTTTCAGTATGGAAGAACTGATCGTACGGATGCAGCACCTGCTGCGACAGAAGACAGACGGGGTGCAGAAGATCCAGGGAAATACAGTGACGATGGGACAATTCAGCTTCCAGCTCAACCGTCAATTACTGATACATGCTACCGGAGAAAAAAAACTCTCCTTCCGCGAAAGTGAATTACTGAAATTATTATATGAAAACCGCGATAAGATCATTGACCGCCGGGATATCCTCAACCTGCTCTGGGGTAATGATTCCTTTTTCAACAGCCGTAACCTGGATGTGTATATCACTAAACTGAGGGGCTTTTTGAAAGCAGACCCCTCCTTAGAAATTATTACGATTAAGGGAGTGGGGTATCGTTTTGTAGTTAGTAGTTAGTAGACCTTCCTGAGGGAACGCGGTTGAATGCTATTATTTGACGGCCGGGTGTCCTCATTCTTTCTCTTTACATTATCTTACGGGCTGAATGCCGTTACAAAAAGCCATATCGGCCGGCCGGGTTTTCACAGGCGAAAACTGGCTGGAAAAGTATGTTGTCCTCACCCGGGATGGAATTATTCAGGATCTGATCCCGGAGGCTGAACTGCCATCCGGTGTAGCGGTTGAATCCTATCCGGATGCCGTGCTGGTCCCTTCCTTTATCGATCTGCAGATCTATGGTGCTTATGGTAAATTATTGGCTGTATACCCGGAGACAGATGCCCTGGTCAGACTCAATGAGTATTGCCGGTCCGGAGGCGCTCCGCTTTGCATGCCCACCGTGGCCACCAATACATACGAAGTCTTTTATGCAGCCATTGATGCCATCCGTGCTTACTGGAAACAAGGCGGTGAAGGAGTACTTGGGCTGCATATTGAGGGTCCCTGGATCAACCCGGTAAAAAGAGGCGCCCATATAGAAGAACTCATTTTTACTCCGTCTATTGAACAGGTACGGGACTTGCTTGAATATGGGAAAGGCGTTATCCGGATCATCACCCTGGCTCCCGAAGTCGTCAATCCTGATATAATTGCCCTGATCCGTTCCTATGGCATCGTAATATCTGCCGGACACAGTAATGCCACCTACCAGCAGGCTAAAGCCGGCTTTGCAGCCGGTATCCGGGCGGTCACCCACTTATATAATGCCATGAGTCCGTTGCTTCACCGGGAACCCGGACTGGCCGGGGCCAGTATGGATGATGAGCAGGTGATGGCCAGTATCATTCCGGATGGCCATCATGTGGAGTATGCTGCAGTACGGATCGCCAAGGCGGTGATGAAAGAACGGTTATTTGTAATAACGGATGCGGTGACGGAAACCGATGAGGGGCAATACCCGCATCAGCGTAACGGAGACAAATATGAGTCCGGCGGTATTCTCAGTGGCTCGGCCCTCACGATGCATGCCGCCATGCTCAACCTGGTACGTCATGTACGGGTGGATGCGGGCGAAGCGATCCGCATGTGCAGCCTCTACCCGGCAAGGGTCATGGGTCTGGAGGATCAATATGGAAAAATTCAAAAAGGATATAAAGCGTCCATGCTCTTGCTGGACGAATCAATGGAACTAATCAAACTGCTATGATCCGACTGAACACATTCAGCAAAACCATTTTTTTTAGTTTATTCCTGCTGGCCGCAGTGGAATTACCTGCCCAGGGATTCCGGGGACAGTACTCACCGGCCATGAAGAATACTTTTTTCGGTGTCAATATCGGTTCTATCAACTATCCGTTTTCCACGAAGCAGTTACAGCCCGGTAATACAGTGGGTTCAGTGAAGGTGCCGCATACAGCGGTGCGGTTGGTACTGGTAGGGCATGAGTTCAATAAAAACCTTTCGGCGCAGATCACGTATATGCGTCCGGTGAAGTGGGTGGAATACCGGAATGTGAACAACAGCAATCAGACCCTGACCGTGTGGATGAATGTGGCAGGACTGACAGTTGCGGGAAAATGGCCCCTGTCAAAAAAGATCACCTTGTATACCGAAGCCGGACTGGGACTTATCATGCGTCGCGGTTTCAATATGAATAACCAGGCGGTGGTGAAGAGTGCTTCTTATGCCACCGGTTTATTCGGCGCCAATCTGCAATATAAGTTCAATCACAAGTGGGACTTTCAGATCGGCACCACTTATTCGCCGGCCAATAAGGCAGAGTTGCAACCAGCCACAACCTTTCATTCAGCGGGTTTTCATTATACCCTTCGTGAACTGACCAGGGAACGGGTGGATGTAGTGAAAAAAGCCGGTTATCATTTTCCCAAACAGATCTTTTCGGTAGCCTATGCAAGTAATGTTTTGGGTTATGGAGCAAATAATTTTGTATCAAAGGGCGTGATCCCGATTTTCTGGGGCGGAGAGGTAAAGGCCCGTCATGGTTTATTGCTCAATTATCAGCACAATCTTTTTCATAGCCGTAAAGTATTTTCACTTGACTGGGGCTTACAGGCCGGCTTCTGGAAAACCGACCGGGATGGCACAAATTTCTTTACCCTGAGTGCTTACCCGATGATGCGGTTTCATACGATCCGTTCTAAAAAGACCGATTTTTACCTTGAGTACTCTGTTGCAGGTCCTTCCTTTATTTCAAAAACCAAAATGGACGGACTTGATACCGGGGAAAAATTTACCTTCTACGACCAGATGGGTATGGGCGTGTTTACCGGAAAGGATAAAAACCTGAACCTGGGTCTCCGGATCGCCCATTTCTCCAACGGAAACCTGTTCCCGAATAATGATGGGGTAATGGTACCGCTGACCTTCAGCGTGGGGTATTCTTTCAGATAAATTTTGAGGCAACCTGAATAAAGCCGTATCTTTTACTGACGAACACCATAATCTTTAAACATTAACCAACCTCATTATGAAAAAGCTGCTTGCTTTTGCAACAGTATGCCTTGGCGTACTGGCTGCCGTTTATATTACATCCTGTAACAACAGCACCGAATCACCCAAAGAAGCCGACAAAGTAAAAGATTCCCTTGACAAAGCCATTGAGAATGGCCGGTACCTGGCCAATCATGTGGCTGCCTGTATCCATTGTCATAGTAAGCGGGACTTCAGTAAGTTTTCAGGTCCGGTTGTACCCGGTACTGAAGGAGGTGGCGGCGGTTTTTTTGACCATAGTGTGCTCGATGCGATTCCGGGCACCATTTACAGCGCAAACATCACGCCTGACAACGAGACCGGTATCGGCAGCTGGACAGATGATGAAATTCTCCGGGCCATAACGCAGGGCATCAATAAAAAAGGCGATACCTTATTTCCGATTATGCCCTATGCCAACTATAACCGCATGGCCAAAGAAGACCTGCTGAATATTATAGCCTACCTCAGAACACTAAAACCGATAAAAAATACAGTACCGGCCCGGCAACTGATGATCCCGATCAGCATGGCCTATCCGGGACCAGCGCTTCAGCCATCGGT
>CALRQQ020000010.1:0-25232 GCA_943370345.1 Chitinophaga pinensis | reverse complement strand
CCGCATTCCCGTAGATCAGTCTCAGCTGAAAGTGGGGAATATCCCTGACTTCAAATCCATTCGTTTTATCCGGATGTTTGTGACCGATTTTGATGATTCCGTTGTGATGCGTTTCGGTAAACTGGAACTGATCCGTAATCAATGGCGGAAGTATAAAAACAAAATAGATTCAACAGGTAATTTCACCCCGTTGCCCTCACCGGACAATACCAAGGTGAATGTACTGGCCGTGAATATTGAAGAGAATGATCAGCGTGATCCGATCGTGTACCGTATCCCGCCCGGTATTGAAAGACAACAGCAGCTGAGTAATAATAATGTGGCCCTGTTCATGAATGAACAGTCGATCAGTATGCAGGTCTGTGGTCTGCCGAAGAAAGAAGCGCGTGGGGTGTTCAAAACAATGAACCTGGATATGCGTCAGTACCGTAAACTCTCCATGTTCGTTCACGCGGAATCGGTTAAGAATGCTTTCCCTGTTGCCGACGGTGATCTGAATGCAGTGGTGCGGATCGGTAATGATTTCTCCGGCAACTATTATGAGGTGAAAATACCGCTCAAAGTGACAAGATTCGGGGAAACTGATAGCGCCCTGATCTGGCCGGAAGAGAACTACCTTGACTTTGATCTGGATGAACTCACCAGTCTGAAACTGAAAAGGAACGGATTAAATATATCTCCTTCACAATATTACAAAGAGACCAATGCCAGTGGACGTTCCTATGCGATTGTGGGTAACCCCAATCTGGGAGAGGTAAGAGGCGTATTGCTCGGTGTGGAAAGTGTGAACCAGGAGAATGTCTGCACAGAAGTCTGGTTCAATGAACTCCGTTTACAGCAACTTGATGAAACAGGTGGGGCCGCCGCATTGGCAAGAGTGGATATGAAACTGGCCGACCTGGGTACTATCTCCGTATCCGGAACTATGAAGACACGTGGATTTGGAACACTGGAGCAACGGGTAAATGAACGCAGCCGGGAAGATGTATATACTATCGACGCTTCTGCGAATATTGAAGCCGGTAAACTGTTTCCGAAAAAATTCGGATTACAGATCCCCGTATATACCAGTATCAGCCGCCGGACCAGTACTCCTCAATATGATCCGTATGACCTGGATATCGAGCTGAAACAAAAACTGAAGGATGCGGATGCGGCGAAAAAAGATTCCATCAAGAGTGATGCACAGGATGTGACCACTATTAAGACGATCACCTTGACCAATGTACGCAAAGTTAAGACCGATGGAAAACGGCCGAAGATCTGGAGTGTGAGCAATTTTGATTTCAATTATTCCTATATACAAACGGTGAATCATAATCCGTTGACGGAAAATGATGAACTGCGCCGTACACGCGGGGCAATCGGTTATTCCTATGCGCCGCAGGTGAAGACCGTTGAACCGTTCCGGAAGTTCATCAAATCCAAATCGCCCTGGCTGGCCCTGGTGAAGGATTTCAATTTCAATTATGCCCCTTCACAGATCTCTTTCAGGGCTGATGTGTTCCGTCAGTTTGGCGCCACCCGTCCGCGTAATGTGGGTGGCGGGCCCTACCAGATCCCGGAAACCTATAATAAATACTTTACGTTTGACCGGTATTATATTCTGCAATGGAATCTGACCCGTTCCCTTTCGCTTGATTACAGCGCCACGAATAATGCGCGGATCGATGAGCCGGAAGGACGGATCAACAGCAAGGTGAAAAAAGATTCGATAAAGAATAACCTGTTCAAAGGCGGTCGTAATACCAATTACGGGCAGGAAGTAACACTTAATTATAATCTGCCTACCAATAAGATACCGTTACTGGACTGGACCACCATGCGTGCCAGTTATAATGCCAAGTACAACTGGCTCGCCGCTTCGTTGCTGGCCCGCAACCTGGGGAATACCTTATCGAATACACAGACCCGCTCACTGAATGGAGAGCTGAAGTTTGAGGAATTATATAACAAATGGCGTTTCTTACGTGCCGTGGGCAGTGATGCTCCGAACGGTGGTGCCGGTGATCCGGGTGGTAATAAAGGACAGAAAGGGGGAAAAGGCGGTAAGTCAGGCGGTGATTCAAAAGGGGATGGAAAGAGTGGGGATGGAAAAGGAAATACAGCAGCGGGCAATCCGAAGGGCGGTGACCAGCTGCAGAACCAGCAGATACCGGGCGTATTTACTTCGGCAAGAGGGGTTAGTTACCGGATCGATACAATACGTAATAAGAAAGGCAAGATCGTGCGTATAAAAAAACGTAAGATCAAAGTTCCGAAGGAGCAAAAGCCAATGCCGGAGATCTCAGCTGTTCCTAAATTCTTCCTGCGGATGGCTACGGCACTCAAGCGGGCCGGTATTCAGTATACAGAGGATTATGGTACTACCTTGCCGGGTTATATGGACAGCACGGAAGTGTTTGGTTCCAACCTGAAGAGTGGACAGCCCGGGTTCAAATATATTTTCGGGTACCAGCCGGATACGAACTGGATCAATGGTTTTGGTGCGAAAGGATTATTGTCGAGGGATTCACTGATCAGCGCTATGATCCAGCAGCGCTATAATCAGCGGCTCAACCTGACCGCCCAGTTAAATCCGTTCCGTGATTTTACCATTGATGTGAACCTGGATAAAACATTTGATAAGCAGTATTCTGAATTATACAAAGACACGACCGGTACTTCCGGGCTCGCACGACTGAATCCGTATGCATTGGGTAGTTTCAGCGTCAGTTATATTTCGTATCAGACCTTGTTTTCAAAATTCGATCCGAATGTGGTATCGGCGACCTTCAAGCAGTTTGAATCGAACCGCCGTATCCTTTCCGGTAAACTGGCGGCGAGTAATCCATATGCAACAGGTAATGTGGTGGGCGCAGATGGTTATGTGCAAGGCTATGGTCGTTATGCCCAGGATGTGGTGATACCGGCCTTTATTGCCGCGTATACGAATAAGGATCCGGCCAGCATAAAACTCGTGAAGAATACCAACCCGAATATCAAGGCCAATCCGTTCTCCGGTATCATACCAAAACCCAATTGGACGGTCACCTATACCGGACTCTCCAGATTGCCGGGTATGGATAAGATCTTCAGCAATGTAACGATCAGGCATGGTTACCGGAGTACTTTCAGCATGAACAGCTTCAATACCGCATTGCTGTTCACCGATCCGTTGCGGGTAGGTTATCCGAAATTTACCGATACACTCACCGGCAACTATATCCCGTATTTCCTGGTACCCAATATCACGATCCAGGAAAGCTTTGATCCGCTGATCCAGGTGGAACTGACATTCACCAATCAGCTGACCACCGGGTTTGAATTCAAGAAAAGCCGTACACTCAGCCTCAGTCTGATCGATTACCAGCTGGCCGAAAACCGCTCCACCGAAGTCACGTTCAACTTCAACTGGCGGAAGAAAGGCATGCCGCTGATCAAGAAGATCGGAAAGATGAAACTGGACAATGATGTTACGTTCCGGCTCGACTTCAGTCTGCGGGATGATGCCACGGCCAACAGTAAACTGGATCAGGGTACGGCCTTTGGTACCGGAGGTCAGAAAGTGATACGCATTGCGCCATCCATCGATTATACGGTCAATAACCGGATCAGCATGAAACTATTCTTCGAGCAGAACCGCAATATCCCCAAGATCTCAAGCGCCTTCCCGATCACGAATACGAGAGGTAACCTGCAGGTGCGTGTGTCGCTGGCCCAATAATCCGTGTCTTACAGCTTATAGCTCATTCATTGATAATTGAACATTGAGCGTTGAATATTGAACATTTTCCTTTGTTGTTAAGAGAATGCTCAATATTCAATGCTCATTTTTCAATGACCAGTATACGGGCATACACTGATCATTGAACACTATGCGTTTCAATATTCAAATAGCGGCATTAAAAAACCACCTTGCGGTGGTTTACTTTTTTTATACTAGTGTGTTATTTATTCCGGCTGTTGCGGGTTACTGTTCCCTGTTGGGGCCCCGGCGGTGCGTTTGAAAAGCATCACATATCCGCAAAGATTTTTCTTCTTTTGTTTATTTACCTGTACGGGTTTCATCAAATGGAATTCGGAGAACTGCGGGATATAGGAATAGACGATCACGTTGCCGTCCACATCACCCCATTTCTTTTGTTTGAAGACCACCTGTTTTTCGTTCCAGTCGTACATCCGGACTTCATAGAGCCGTGAGCTGTAATCGCCGATAAAGACAAACTGGTACCAACTCCCCTGGGTCAGTGGCACGATCACCGGCATTTCAAATTCACTTTCCATGCTGATGGAGGCTTCCTTCAGCAGAATATATCCGTCGTTGCCATATAGACTTTTAAGGCTGTCGGCCTGCTTACTCATCATATCGTTGCTGCAGGATTGCACGCGGATCACATTCTGGGCAATACCACAAAGGCTGAATGTAAGCAGGGTGATCAGTAGGAGGTACGGCTTTTTCATAACAGGTTGTATCAAATATTGGAGTGCTGACATAAAGTTACTACGTGTTTTACCGCTTGCTTCGTTTTTCAAACGCAATCTTTCTGGTTTAAGTATTTTTTCTATGTTAAATACGGATATACACGGGGCCTACGGAAGGTATAGGGCGGAAGGACTTCCAATGTAGATAATAAAATTCAGATTTCATAGTCCCGGGTACGATCAGGCGTTCGTGTCCCGGTTGTAATAGAATGAATTGGCCTGGCGCAGCGGGGTGAGGGTCAGGTCATTGATACATACATGCGGGGGCAGACTGGCACAATAAAAGATCACATCGGCCACATCATCGCCGGTCAGCGGGGTAATTCCTTCATATATCTTTTTGGCCTGAACAGGGTCGCCTTTGAAACGTACAAGGGAGAATTCAGTTTCAGCCGCCCCCGGGTGAATGGCCGTTACCTTGATACAATGCCGGAGCAGATCGATACGCATGGCTTCACTGAGCGAATCCACCGCGGCCTTGGTGGCACAGTACATATTCCCTTTTTCATATACTTCTTTACCGGCAATGGAACCCAGGTTAATGATATGTCCCTGTTTGCGGGGGATCATGAGTTTCGATACGGCGCGGGCTACATACATCACCCCCTTGATATTGGTATCGATCATCGTATTCCAGTCTTCCAGCGACGCATCCTCAAAATAATCACGGCCAAGGGCCAGACCTGCATTATTGACGAGTATATCAATGGCTTTCCATTGTGCTGGCAGCGACTCAATCGAGTTGAATACGGCTTTTTCGTCCCGTACATCAAAGGGAAGGGTGATTACGGCCACATTGTATTTACTTTCCAGTTCATTGGCCAGCTGATCCAGCCGTTCGGTACGACGCCCGTTAATGATGAGGTCATAGCCATTGGCGGCAAATTTATAAGCGGAGGATTTGCCAAATCCGGAAGTAGCGCCGGTGATCAGTACAATTTTTCCCATAAGTAAGTGGTTGAAAACGGACACAAGTTTACGCCATAATTGGCAGCAATGACTGATTTTTTAGCGGATCAGGGTCACGGTGCCTTTCTGGAAATATGCTTTGCCGGTATAATCCTCGGCACTGACCATCCAGACATAAACGGCGGATCCTTGTAGTATGCCTTTTATGCGGCCATCCCAGCCCTGGCCATTGACCCGTGTGCTAAAGACCAGTTGTCCCCAGCGATTATAGATACTGAAGTAATTAATCTGTTTCATGCCGACGGCGATGGGTTTAACCACATCATTCAGTCCGTCATTATTAGGCGTAAATCCGGTTGGTACAAATACAGAAGGAACCGTTTTGAAGATACGGACCGCCACATAAGCCGAGTCAGCACAGCCAGCCTGATCTGTCACGATCAGTTTATAACGGATATTATCAAAACTGCCATCGTAGGTGCCTACCGGATCAGCAATAGTGGTACTGCTCAGGCTGGTGCCGGGCATCCATAAATAGCTGGTGCCACCGCTACCATTGAACTGTAGCGGCTGTCCGATGATCACACTGGTATCACGACCGGCAAAAGCCACCACTTTGGGTAAAATGGTCACCAGTACGGTGTCTTTACCTGGTTTGGGGCATCCTTGTGTATCAAAGACGGAGAGAACGTATTGTGTGGTGCGGGGTGGGGAGGCCACCGGGTTCAGCACAGAGGGGTTATCGAGATAATTGGGTGGCGACCAGGTAAAACTGCTGCCGGTTATGGACGCATTCAATTGCACTGATGCATTGTAGCATATCGTGGGATCCGTTCCGGCATTGGCTACCGGATACGGTACCGTGGTTACCACTACCTGGTCGGTGGTGGAGCAACTGCCAACGGTTGCCGTGATGGTGAAGGTGGTATTAGCATTGACCACTGCCACCGGATTGAGAATAGTCGGATTGTTCAGGCTGGCGGACGGGGTCCAGTTATATGAGAGTCCGTTGGAAACCGCATTCAGCTGGATCGTATCGCCACGACAGATCGTGGTATCGGGGATAGCGGTCAGACTAACGGCATTGATCACCCGAACATTTACCGAGTCGCGGTTGATACAGCCGCTTTCATTCAGGTTTACATAATACAGGGTCGTAACCGGCGGGTTGACGGTAGGGGTCCCGGTATTGGCATTGACGATATTTGTCAGCGGTGTCCAGCTGAAGGTGCCGGTACCGGTCGTGGTGGCATTCAGTTGTACCAGGTCATTCCGGCAGATCAGGGTATCCCTGAACCCAAGAGTAATGATCGGTTTGTCAAGTACCGGTATAGTAACCTGCGCGGTATCCCGGCAGCCTTTATTGCTGGTGACGATCAGGGTGACCTGATTACTGCCAGGTGCATCATAGGTCCATTGCGGGTTTTGCAGCCGGGAGGTATCTGCCAGCGTACTGCCATCTCCGAAATTCCAGCTCCAGCTGTTCACCGCACCATAGCGCGTGTTAGTGGTATCGGTAAACTGGAAGGGATTTGTGAAACAGCTGCCGGTATATATAAATCCCGGGAAGAATCCGGGGTATACGCCCACTTTACGTACCACCGAATCTGCGCAGCCGGTAGTACGGTTGATGACAAATTTTACATTGTACGTACCGGTATCGGGGAAGGTGTAAGCGGGGGCATCGATATTGGCCGTATCATTGGTTTGGGTACCTACTCCAAAATCCCAGAACACGGTATTGGCTCCGGTGCTGTTATGCGAAAACTGCACATTGAACCCATCGCAGGTTACAAAGTCCGGGAGCGGGTTGGCCACGGTCAATACACAATCCGAAACCTGAACGATCAGGTCTTTCCGGTGCGAACCGATCAGGCGGCCCTGCCGGTATACATCAATACATACACTGATCACATACTTGCCAAAGCCAGGGGCTGTACCCGATATCACACCGGTCTGCCGGTTGATGGAGGCCCCGGTACCAAAGGGATTGCCTGCAGTATATGGACTGGTATAGCCAACTGAACCATACGGCGGACCGGCCGGATCATCAAAACCTGCATTGACTGAAGCGCCGCCATTATACGCATTACAAAGACTATAGGCCAGTGAATCATTGGGGTCCGGATCAGTGGCAGAAAAGTTCAGGGTGAAAGGTGCGTTACGGCAGATCACATTCACCGGAGCAAAGAAACGTGGGGATGAGTCATCGCCAGCAGGTAAAAGGTTGGTGCCCGGAATGATACAGTTATAGGTGGAGCCGGTGCTGTTGCCCACATTCACCATCCCGTTGATCCGGCAGCAGGTCTGATAGGCGGCGGTATAGCCACTCTGGTTGACGGGTAGTTCAATCGTCATGGAATAACTGGCATAGGTATAGTTCAGGCTGGGGGCACCCTGGATACAGGTGGGCAGTACAATTGGAACGGCCTGAACGCCCGGCGGGACATCCTGTGTAACCAGCCAGTTATTGTTAGCTGCGGTGCCAATGATCTTGGTTCCGTTATCATTATTGTATATCCCGATAACATAACTGGGTGCAAACTGAGCTCCGGTAGGGTCGTCGCCTCTGAAAAGGATCAGGGTGATGCGGTACACTTTGGAATTGGCGGCTACTCCGGGTCCGATATATGTATAGCGCATTTCACCCCCGATGATGTGTGCGGCAAGGGCGGGTAAGGTAAAACTGAGTAAGAATGATAAGGCCAGTAAAATTCGCTTCATGAATACAGTCGTCAGTTAAAGTTTCCCGGTTTCCAGCAAAAATTCGTCCAGAATCCGGTTACAGGCTTCAGGTTCTTCCAGCATTCCCATATGGCCGGAATGGGGCAACAGGTGAATATACGAAATTCCGGGCAGGTGACTCTGTTTCAGGCTGTCATCCGGCGATACGGCATTGTCCGATTGGCCGATGATAAAGAGCACAGGCACATGGGTTTGCCTGAGTACATCGGTCCGGTCGGGCCTCCCGATCATGGCTTCGTAATACGCTACCAGGGCCTCCGGGGTAAAACGGGAAAGACCGGCTATTTGTTTTTCAATGAGGGCTGTATTTTCTTCTTTTGTTTCGGGCGAAAACAGATTGGGAGTGGCGGTTTTCAGGAATTCAAAGGCGCCATGCTCCTGTATAAAGGCCATGCCTTTCCGCCGGGTGGCTTTTTTCTCTTCCGGATCGGCATAGGCCGTAGAATGAAACAACCCGAAAGCATCGAGATGATTCCAGTATTTCTCTGCAAAAGCCAGGGTAATATAACCGCCCATACTATGTCCGATCAGGGTACAGGTGTGCAGGTCTTCGGCATGTACAATATCATGCACACTTTCGGCCATGCCTTCAATGCTCATATCCGGAATCATCTCCGAATCGCCGGATCCGGGCAGGTCAGGAATGATTAGTAAATAACGGTCCTTTAAATGACTGACCATTCCATCCCATACATTGGCTTCTTCCCCGAAACCATGAAGTAAAATAACAGGACGTCCCTGGCCATATACCTGGTAACTGATCCTTCGGCCCTGATGCAGGAGTTTTTTTCTCATGTGCTTTTATTGTAAGGCCGGGAATTTCTTTTTGAAGAAACCGTTTCGCAGTTTTAAAAATATTACCCAGCCAATGAACAGGATACTGAGTCCGCCCATCAGTTGAAAAAGCAGATCGCCGTACCGGGCATAAAAAGTGGGATCATTATTTTCGGCCGGGATCGGCAGGCTTATCGCTGCTGCTGTGTTATACGGTTGGGGGGCGACAACATTTCCATTGGGATCAATAAAGCAACTGATCCCTGTGTTGGCACTACGCGCTACCCAGGTGCGGGTTTCTATAGCACGTAGCCTTGCATAGTTCATGTGTTGTTTATGTCCTGGTGTTTTTTTCCACCAGCCATCATTGGTGATGATACAAATAAGGTTGGCTCCGTTTTTGGCATATTGCCGCATGAAATCACCATAAATGCTTTCATAACAGATCGAGGGAGCAATGCGGTAGCCGTTTTTTTCATTCAATACCGGACGATGCTCCTGTTTGGCATAGCCGGCCGTGGTGCCGCCAAATTTTTCAAACCAGCTGTCAATGAATTTCAGGAACCAGGGCAGGGTTTCCACCCCGGGTACCAGCATGGATTTATGGTAATACACAGAAGCACCATTACTGTCGAGCAGGGCCGACCCATTATAGGATTCATAGTACTGGCCGGAAAATTCTTTACTGTATTTTGTTGCAGCAGGGAACTGGCGATAGCTTTCAACACCTGAAAAAAGGGTCATTTCCGGATGACGTTGCAGGAAGGCCCAGAGCGGATTCAGGAAATAGTTCTCTTTGATCTTTGCTTCATCTATACCGGTACTCATATAGAGGGCGGTTTCCGGCCATATCAGTAAACGGGTCTGTTCATCTACTTTTGACTCACTCACCGAGATCAGTTTTTGTATTTGTGCGTCAAAGGAACCAGCGGCATCGGATACTTTTTCGTAGGGATCAATATTGGGCTGAACTACTACGATATTACTGCCGGAAGCCGGAGTGGTTTTTTCCAGCGGTATTAAAAATGAAATCAGGATCGGGATAAATAAAGCCACTACGGCCATACCCAGGTAACGGTAAGAGCGACCACTGCTGCGGTTCATATTGTCCCTGAAATAATGGAAGAGCAGCAGGTTGACCAGCAATACCCACAATGAGCCACCACTGGTGCCTGTATAACTGTACCATTGCACCCATTCCGGATGGGTGGCAAAGGCATTGCCCAGGGTCAGCCAGGGCCAGCTCAGTCCCCAGTCCTGCAGATGAATATATTCAAAGCCCATCCAGAAAGCGATGAGTGCGATATAACCGGCTTTTTCTCCCAGCCATTTTTTGGCGATCTTAAACCCCAGCCAGGGTAGGCACATCAGCAGACTGTTGGCCAGAAAAGCGGCTACGGCTCCCGGAGGCGAAGCATTCCAGATCCACCAGGTGGTGCTGATGTTCCAGACAAACATCGTGATATAAGTATAGCCGAAAAATTTACGTCGGCTGCTTACCACTGACTCCAGCCAGAGCAAGGGGATCCAGGCAACAAATAAAAGAAAGGTGAGCGGCGATACCGGCCAGGCTGCCCAGAGCAGCAATCCGCTGCCCAGTGCCAGGTAGAGGTGAGTATAGCGGTTCAATTGAGAAGTTTTGGTAAAAGTAGGAGTTGTTGTTCTCACCAGCAACTCAGGTTCTCCTGGAAAAGGTACGGGTTATGAGTTACGAGCTGCGAGTCTCCAACCTCCCGATGCAATTCTCTCCTGATTCCATAAAAATTTTTCTTTATGGAAACCTTTCACCGGTTCATCTATTTGGAAAAGTGTAAACCATGAAATCAAACAACATTCTGCAGTCTGCGCTGATCGACATCATCTTTGACGGACGTAACAAGGATTACGGCGCTTATGAGTTACGAAACAATTATTCAAAACGTATCCGCAATGCAATGCTGGCCACGGGGATGATCGTACTTGGTCTTATCGGTGGAACGGTGCTGGCCAATTCGGCTAAACACAGTTCAATTGTTCAGGACAAGAACGAGGGGGTGAAGCTGATCGAGATTCATCCGGATGAGGTTGAACCACCGAAGCCAGAACCTGAGCCGCCCAAAGCGGAAGCCCCGGAGGTAAAAACGGAGATCTTTACGGCTCCCAAGATCCTTGATGACGATAAAGTGGTCACACCGCCACCTGCGATGGAAGACCTGGATAGTGCCCGGATCGATGTAGTGAAAAGGGAAGGTATTCCGGATGATCGTACGCAGGAAGTGAAACCGCCCACCGATACAAAGGGCATACTTGAAGTGAAGCATACAGAGGAGACGGGTCCGCGGGTAACCGTTGACCTCGATGCCAAATTCAATGGCAACTGGAAACAGTATCTCGAAAGGAACCTGGTGCCCGATATTCCGGTCAATAACAGTGCACCTGCCGGCCGCTATTCAGTAGAAGTTAAATTCGTAGTGGACGTCGAAGGTCATGTGAGCGATATCGTGGCACTGACCAAACACGGTTACGGTATGGAAGAAGAAGCGATCCGCGTGATCCGTAAATCCGCCAGATGGGAACCGGCTGTGTTTGAAGGAAGAATGGTGAAAGCGTACCGGAGACAGCTGATCACGTTTATAGTAGAAGGAGACGAATAGTCGGGAGTCGGTAGTCAGGAGTCGGGAGTCACTGTTCGGTTCGCTCCTCGAATTTGGGGGTGATGCGAACAGTGATTTTTGTCAGGTTGGATGTATTTAACGAAAAATATAGGAAAGGCCTGTTACCTTTAGGTTCAGTTATTTTTATCATTAACCCCACATCATGAAAAGTTATGTTGCCCCGCTGATCATCGCGTTATCGGTCATCACGGGTGTTTTTATTTTAGGCAATGCCTACAAGTACAAATTCAAGGCTACGGAAACCATCAGCGTGACCGGACTGGCCGAAACCAATTTTACCAGCGACCAGATCGTATGGACCGGGAATTACAGCCGCAAGACCATGGACCTGAAATCGGCTTATGCCCAGTTGAAAGAAGACGAAAGCAAGATCAGGGCCTACCTGAAAGGGAAAGGAGTGGCGGATGGGGAAATGGTCTTTTCCGCCATTTCCATTGATAAGGAATTTGAAAACCGGTTGGATGAAAATGGCCGTGTGACGGGTTCTGAATTCACCGGATACAACCTGAAACAAAATGTAACGGTGGATTCAAAAGATATCGAGAAAGTGGAAAAGATCTCCCGCGAAGTCACTGAACTGATCGAAAGCGGCATCGAGTTCAATTCTTCTTCCCCTTCTTATTATTATACGAAATTATCTGAACTGAAGATCGACCTGCTGGCCAAAGCCAGTGCCGATGCCAAGCAACGGGCCGAGACGATTGCCAAAAATTCCGGCAGTGGGTTAGGCGCGATCAAAAAAGCGAATATGGGTGTGTTCCAGATAACGGGACAGAACAGTGATGAAGATTACAGTTATGGTGGAGCTTTTAATACCAGTTCAAAGAATAAGACAGCGTCGATCACGATCAAGATCGAGTATGCCGTTGATTGAGGTAGGTTGGACGTTTAATGTTTAGTTGTTTAACGGCAGCATATATAATTGACGAACCTGATACTAAAGAAGGGTCCGGAATTCCGGACCCTTCTTTTTTGTATGAAGCATTTCAATATTACCGACGGCTGTAGTTGGGAGCCTCCTTCGTAATATCAATATCATGCGCATGGCTTTCATGCATACCGGCATTGGTGATCTTGACAAAAGTGGCGCCTTGCAGGTCATGAATGTTTTTGGCCCCACAGTAGCCCATCCCTGCACGAAGTCCGCCGGTATATTGATACACCACCTCTCTTAGTAAACCTTTATAGGCTACCCGTCCTTCAATGCCTTCGGGTACATATTTTTTTACATCGGCCTCGGGATCCTGGAAATAGCGGTCACTGCTGCCCGTGGCCATGGCCCCTAATGAACCCATACCGCGGTATTCCTTGAATTTTCGTCCTTCGTAGATGATGGTTTCACCCGGACTTTCTTCGGTACCGGCAAAGATGCTGCCCATCATCACACAGTTGGCACCGGCGGCCAGGGCTTTCACCATATCACCGGTATAGCGGATGCCACCATCGGCGATCAGCGGTATATTTTTCTTTTTCAATACAGAAGCAGCTTCCATGATGGCGGTCAGTTGCGGTACACCGGCACCCGCTACAATACGGGTGGTACAGATAGAACCCGGTCCGATCCCCACTTTTACGGCATCGGCACCGGCTTCGGCCAGGGCCTTGGCGCCAGCGGCCGTGCCCACATTACCGGCGATCACATTCATCTGCTTAAAGTTCTTCTTCACATTTTTCAATGCATCGATCACGCCCTTGCTATGTCCGTGGGCACTGTCTAATGCGATCACATCCACACCAACGGTCTGTAAAGCAGCTACGCGGTCCAGCATGTCTTTGGTGATCCCTACACCAGCGCCTACCAGTAAGCGGCCAAATCCGTCCTTAACGGCATTGGGATGACTCTTCAGTTTTAAGATATCGCTATATGTAAATAGACCGGTGAGCTTACCCTGTTTGTTGATGATGGGTAATTTCTCCACCTTGGTCATTTTGAAAAGCTGTTCGGCTTTTTTCAGGTCTGTGCCTTCGGGAGCGGTGTAAAGATTTTCTTTGGTCATCACTTCACTCACTTTGCGCTTGGGATCATCTTCAAAACGCAGGTCACGATTGGTGAGGATCCCCACCAGTTTACCGCTTTTATCAACAATGGGAATTCCCCCGATCTTGTTCTCCCGCATCAGCCGGAGTGCATCGCCAATTGTGGCATCTGCATGCAGGGTGACCGGATCAATGATCAGTCCGCTTTCACTTCTTTTTACTTTACGCACCTGTTCGGCCTGTTTGTCGATGGCCATGTTCTTGTGCAGGATGCCCAGACCTCCTTCGCGGGCCAGGGCCGTGGCGAGGGCCGCTTCGGTAACCGTGTCCATGGCTGCAGAGAGCAGGGGCACATTGAGGGTGATATTCTTCGTGAGGTGGCTTTTGATCTCCACATCACGGGGCAATACCTGGCTATAGCCGGGCATCAGCAGTACATCATCGAAGGTCAGACCTTCACCAAAAAATTTTGCGTAATTGGGTTTGGAGGGGGATTTTCTTGTTGCCATGTGCAAAGATAGCGCAAGCGAAAAAATCACCCAAATGAAAATTTTTACCGGATCAGGGTCACGGTGCCCTTACGGAAAACATCCTTCCCGGTATCGCGGTGCTTATAACTTAGCATCCAGACAAATACACCGGGGTTTTGCAACACGCTTCCGAAGCGGCCATCCCATTTTTCCTGCCAGTTGCGGGACTGGAAGACCAGTTGTCCCCAGCGGTTGTACACCCTGAAATCATAATTGTCGGCCTTGAAAGCCGTATGCGGCTGGAAATAATCGTTGCGTCCATCGTTGTTGGGCGTAAAGGCCGTGGGTACATCGATCAGGCAAAAATCCAGTACACGGACCACTTTACGGGCACTGTCCACACAACCCAGGGTACTGTTATACGCCAGCAGTTTTACGGTATAAAAGGCGTCCACATTCCGGGTAGGGAACAGATAGGGCGGCGGATCTTTCAACGTACTGCTGCCGGTCACATCATATTTCCAGAGCCAGGAGGTAACGATACCCGTGCTGGTGTTTTTTACTTCAAGCGGGTCTTCCGGGCAAATGATATCGGGCATGGTAAAAGAGGCCCTGACTTCATTGTTCAGTACCAGGTTCAAGCTGGATGTATCTGAACAAGTTCCATTACTTACAATGAGCTGTATGTCGTTGGTGCTGGTTGCCGGGAAAATAATACTGTGTGATGGGGTGTTTACCCTGATGTTATTGTTAAATGTCCAGTTCCAGCTGTTGACATTATGTGCCCCGTCATGTACGAATGTGTAGGTGTTTTGTAAACAACTGAGTGAAGTGGTATAGGTAAATCCGGCATTCACCGTATCGGCGGCAATAAAGGAGCGGGTATGCTGCGGCATTTCCTGACCACATTCATCGAGGATCACGGAGCCATCATTACCTGCTTTTAAAGTGAGTTGATAAGTGCCACCCACATAAACAGGGGTGGTGAATTTAACTATAGCATAATCGGATTTACCATTCACACAATTACCATAGGCGGTAGCTACAGTGAGCGGGGCAGGACCGGTCACAGAAAAATCACTACCATCCGGACTGATCGTGTTGCAGGCGATCTTCTTGGGGAAATAAACGATCACGGAGTCCGTGGCACAACCGGCTTTGCCCACACTGTCGGCAAAAATGGGTTGCGGGATGGCGTAGAGAAAGGGGAGTTGTTCATTCACCGGGATATTCCTGCCACAATTATCTAATAGGGTATTATTATCTGTTCCGTTTTTAATGACCAACTGATAGTTGTTATTGGTCAATGGGGTGGAAAGGGTCAGCACTAATTCATCAAAATCAAAACCAAAGGCGCAAGAGTCAGGAGTGGCAGATACAACTGTAGCTACTGCAGGTACAATGCTGAATTCGGAACCGGTAAGTGTATTACTATTGCAACGCATTTTTTTATTCAGCTTTACAGTAAGCTTTGTTCCATCACAGTCTGCTTTTACGCTGGCCAGGTGGGGTTCAAGCGGGTCAGTGATCACTGCGGTACCCCCGGTAAAGGATAAGTTGTATCCGCTTTGCGTATCTGTAAAATGGCTGACTAGCAGAATATATTCGTGGCCCAGAATCAATGTAGGCATTTGGGCAAATGTCGGTGCGTTATCCTGTGGCTGGGAGGCGCATTGTATCCCTGTTGTACCTGTACTTGAAGCACCGGTTGGTCCATATGTTCCGGCCCAGTTTCCCGTAACAATCATTGAGGTATTTACATAAATATCATTCACATTCCTTCCTGTTATATCATACAACTGCCAGTCATAATCTTCATTGGCCGCCAATGGTGTAATCGTGAACCCTAATGTTCCGGCAACATAACAGGTAAATCTGTAAAAAAATGGATTGCGGTCCGGGTAACCGGGTGCACAACCTGTTACAGGTACCTGTTGGTTATTGATGCATAATGGAACAGTAAGTTGTTGAAAAACGGAAGTGCCACATACCGGAAATGCCGTGGCCGGTGTTTGCCCCAGGGTGGTACAGGCCTGAGAAGAAGCATTTATATAAAAGAAAAAGGAACCAATGAGGAGTAACAGGTATGGTTTACGATAAAAATTCATTCGTTGGTACTTGGTGAATAGAGACAATCAGATTGGCCCAAACGTTGCCTGCTCAGGCCAGCCTGTATTGCTTTCCGGGCAAAGATAGTACCACGGATTGTAATTCTAAGTTTAGAAGGGCGCCTGCCACCCCGCTGCTGCTGAGTCCGCTCAGGTGGTTTAGATCGTCAATCGGCAGGGACTCCTTCTCCCGGAGCAGGTCCACAATGATCCGTTCTTCCGGACTGAGTTCTATAAACAGCTCCCGCTGACTGGCTTTCCCCGGTTTTTTTGTTTTTTCTTCCCAGCCCATCAGCCCGATCAATTGAGCCGGATCGGTGAGCAGTATGGCTTTATTAGACCGGATCAGCTGGTTACAACCCGCACTTTTCGGGTCCGTCACTTTCCCCGGCAGGGCAAATACATCCCGGTTGTAATTATTGGCTAATTCGGCCGTGATCATACTCCCGCCCTTGTCTCCTGTCTCGATCACGATCGTTCCATCCGTCATGCCTGCTACGATCCGGTTTCGACTCGGAAAATTATGCTTATCCGGTTTTACTCCATACCTGAATTCGCTGAGCAGGCCACCACCGGTACGGCACATATCTTTAGCCATGCCACTATGCGCCGCCGGATACACCTGATCAAGTCCATGGGCGAGTACCCCGATGGTCGGTACATTATATTTTAGCGCAGCTTTGTGGGCAATGGCATCAATGCCATAGGCCAGTCCGCTGACGATCGTGACTTTAGCCGCCGCCAGCGCTTCCACTAATTTCTCTGTTTGTTGTCTGCCGTACTCGGTATTACTGCGGGTGCCAATAATGGCCACCATACGGGTGGCATTCAGCTCCGGCTCTCCTTTCATAAAGAGAAGGGTGGGTGAGTCGTAACAATTCAGCAGGCGTTTGGGATAGGCCGGATCACTGAGAAAGACCGGTCGTATCTGGTGCTTTTCCATATACCGGATCTCTTCTTCCGCCAGTGAAAAATCACGGAAACGCACAATGGATTCGGCCCTGACTGGACCAATCCCTTCGATCTTTTCTAAGAATGATTTTTTGGCATGAAAGATCTCTTCCGCTTCGCAATGCTGTAATAAAACTTTTGCCTGCACGGTACCGATATTCGGCACCATTGTCAGCGCTAACTGATAAATGAGGTCTGAACGCATAGGTAATAAGGTCAGCCTCAAATATAGGGGAGGAACAATAAAAATTATTGACTGACCACCTTTAGCTCGGTCCGCCTGTTAATAGCGCGGCCGGCTTCGGTTTTATTATCCGCTACGGGCCTGGTTTCGCCATAGCCTTTGGCGGTGAGTCGCTGGGCCGTGATTCCCTTGCTGACCAAATAATTGACCACCGCCTTTGCCCGGTTATTACTAAGCGCCAGGTTATCCGTCGGTTTGCCCATATTATCGGTATGGCCGCCGATCTCGATCTTCACCGTTGGATTTTCTTTCAGCAATTGCACCAGCAGGTCCATTTCGGTCATTGACTCCGGTTTGAGTTCAAACTTATTGACATCAAAGAAAATATTGTTCAGCACAATGCTGGCATTGACTTCAAAAGGCTGCAGTCCGATATTTTTTTCATACGTGGTATCGGTATTGCCGGCTTTGAGTGAAAAATTATCGGAATAGAACAGGTAGCCCTTTTTATTGACATTGAAAGCATAGTCTTTTCCCACGGGTAAAGTGATCAGGTATTCGCCATTTTCATTGGTCTCCACCAGTGACATGGGTTGCTTGGTTTCGAGATCGATCAGTTCAACAGTGGAGGGGAGTCCGGCCTTTGTTTTTTTGTCAAACACTTTTCCCTTTACCCAAAGGGTTTTAAAGGGCCGGATATTTTCTCTTAATTCAAAACGATAAATATCGAGTCCGCCCCTGGAATCGTTGCGGTCGCTGGCATAGTAGGCGGTCTTGCCATCCGACGCAATGAACAAAGTGCCTTCCCGGTCGATGGTATTGATGGGGTAACCGAGATTAACGGGACGGGTCCAGCTGCCATTGGGCTGGCGGCGTACGAAGAACAGGTCTTCATCGCCATAGCCCTGCCAGAAAGAAGAGGTGAAATACAAGGTCTGATTATCGGCATGGATAAAGGGACATTGTTCGTCGCCGGGGGTATTGATGCCACCCCCCAGGTTTTCAGGTTGACCCCATCGGCCGTTGGGCTGCAGGCGACAGACATAAATATCGCTGCCTCCATAGCCGCCGAAGCGACGGCTCACAAAATAGAGTTCCCTTTTGTCAGGAGACAGACAGGGTTGTGCATCCCACTGGTCGGTATTGATACCGGGCCCCAGGTTGATGGCTTCACTCCATCCTTTATCTGTTTTATACGAGATATACAGATCACAACCGCCCATGCCGTCTTTCCGGTAGCAGCCGGTGAATACCAGCCATTGACCGTCCTGCGAAATATTCTGCGCCCCTTCACTGTTCTCCGTATTCACATTGCCTTCCATGGGCGTTGATTTGCTCCAGCTGCTGTCGCTGTGTGGAAGGCTGTAAAAAAAATCTTCATTGGTGCCGTTGAGCTTACGGGTAAATGTGAATTCCTTTCCATCAACGGTGAGACAGGGAAAGTATTCGGATTCCACGGAGTTGATACTGTCGCCCATGTTAACTGGGGCAAACACATAGTTTTTTTCGGGATTGTTCTTCGCATACTCCACCGCAAATTCATAGGAACGTTTGCGTTTGCCCAGGTTTTCCAGGGTGATGGGATTATTCGGTTTCTTTTTTTCAAGTAATTCATTGACGGCGGCCAGGGCTTTTTCAAACTCCCCGATGCCGGCCAGGTTCACACTGTAGGGTAAACGCTCGGGCAATGTGTAATTGGAATCAATCGCAAAGGCTTTTTCGTAGTTATCTATACTGGCATTATAGTTTTTCAGTTTGCCATAGAGATTACCCATGGCGAGATAGGCATCCACAAAGCGGGGATCCGTTTTAACGGCCTGTTGCAGCAGACCGATCGCATTGGCATAATTACCATCGGCCGCCCGTTCATAGGCCTGGTCAAAGTATTGCTGTGCTTTTTTATTCACTTTTCCGGGATCGTAGGGCTGGGAAAATCCAGTCTGGAGTAAAAAAAAAGCGGATATAAAAAATAGCGTTTGCTTCATGCAGGGAAATTGGAATCTCTATAACGAAACTAAGCTAAAATTATTCCTCATTGTAGCGGAAAATGTTAAATGAAGGTGATCAGGGCACATTAATATACTTATGCACCTGCAGGCTCAGTTCCCATTGGGGATGGGCCTTGATATATTCAATGATCAGCGGTGTGACCTGCGCGGCTTTATCCCATTCAGGTTGCAGGTAAAGTTTGCAGTGGGGGGATACCTGTGCCGCATATTTCTCAGCCCAGTCAAAATCTGATTTATTAAAGATCACCACTTTCAGTTCATTGGCATGCGGCAGTATGCCCGGCAAGGGTTCCTTGAATTTTTTAGGGGATAGACAGATCCAGTCCCATTGTCCGCTCAGCGGATGGGCACCCGATGTTTCAATATTGGTCTGAAGGCCGGCCGCCTGTAACGCAGCAGTCAGTGCATCTAACGGATGCATCAGGGGTTCGCCGCCGGTGATCACCACCAGCTGTGTGGGTGTATTTTTTACTTTGGCTACTAACTGGTCAATCGTGTAACGGGGATGTTTGTCCGCGTCCCAGCTGTCCTTCACATCGCACCAAACGCAACCTACATCACAGCCACCGAGCCGGATAAAATAAGCGGCTCTTCCCTGGTGAAAGCCTTCGCCCTGCAGGGTGTAAAAATGTTCCATTACAGGAAGCGTCGTATCCTTCATCACTTGGTTCATATCAGCCGCTTAATTTTTTTGACTGCAGGAGCGGAAGGTATTCTTCATCAATGCAGCAATGGTCATAGGTCCCACACCACCAGGTACCGGGGTGATCCAGGAACATTTGGGGGCTACATTATCATAATCCACATCGCCCTTTAATTTAAAACCACTTTTTTTAGTAGCGTCTTCCACGCGGGTGATGCCAACATCGATCACGATCGCCCCTTCTTTCACCATATCCGCAGTGATAAAATCAGGTTTGCCTAAAGCGGCCACAATGATATCGGCCTGCAGGCAGAAGTCTTTGATATTTTTTGTCTGTGAGTGACAGATGGTAACGGTACAGTTGCCTGGATTGCTATTGCCACTGAGCAGAATACTCATCGGGCGGCCCACAATATTACTGCGGCCTACGACAACGGCATGTTTTCCTTTCGTATCTACTTTGAAATGTTCCAGCAGCAGCATGATACCGTGCGGGGTGGCTGGTACAAAAGTGGGCAGGCCCTGTACCATATAGCCTACATTGATCGGATGGAAGCCATCCACATCCTTATCAGGATCGATGCTGTTGATCACTTCTTCGTCGGAAATATGTTTGGGCAGGGGCAGCTGCACCAGGATACCGTCAATATCCGGATCGGAGTTCAGGTCGCGGATCTTGTCGAGCAGTTTGGTTTCACTGATCGTGTCCTCATAATGGATCAGGGTGGATTTGAACCCCACTTCCTCACAGGCTTTTACTTTGGCTGCCACATAAGTGGAACTGGCCCCGTTATTACCCACGAGGATCGCGGCCAGGTGGGGGATTTTTTTGCCCTCTGCACTCAGCTGGGCCACTTCAATTTTCAGTTCGTCCCGGATCGCCTGGGAAGCTTTTTTACCGTCTAAAATCTGCATGGCGCAAAGGTAGGTTTTGCCCGGGTACATCGGACTGTGAATAAATAATCGGCGACGGTTATTTTCTCACATTTTATCCGAAATAAATTCGGTCCAAACCTTATCATATGTTCAGACAATTCTTTTTTAGGCTGCTTATCTGCAGTCTGCTGTCCAGCCGGGCAGCTTCGCAACAACCCGATCCGCAAACTCTTTCCTTTATGAGTACCGGGGCGTATAGTCTTTCACATGCTGACTTTCTTGCTGCCATCCGGCAAACCGCAGCATTGGCCAATCTGAGGACTCCCGGAGTAGGGGTCGCCGGGATTCGCCCATTCCTGCTAACCGGTTCCGGCCGGTATTGTATGCAGGCTGCTGTTCCCTTGCCATCCGGTACAGCGGGACTTAAAGCGGATCTTACCGGAGGTATGGGGTGTTCAACAACACAGTTGGGTCTTGCCTATGCCCGTAATCTGGGAACAAAACTTTCTGCCGGACTCTGTTTTAACTATCAACAGATCCGGATACCGGGTTATGGAGAAGCGTCTGCGCCCGGGGTAGAGGCCGGTGTGATATTGCGCCTCACCCGTGAACTGCAGGCAGGAGTGCAATGCATCAATCCGGTCAGTGGGAAATGGGGGGCCGGTAAAATGGAACGATTGCCGGCCATCTATGTAATGGGTTTCGGATATGAGGCCTCAGCTATTTTTTATTGCAGTGCTGAGATCATCAAAGAGGAAGAGCAGCCGGCCATTGCGGCAGTTTCATTTCAGTACAAGCCACATGCCCGGTTTATACTTCGTGCCGGAATGAATACCGGTACAGCGGTTACCTGGGCCGGTGCAGGATTTCAGTTCAGCCGATGCCGGTTTGATCTCTTTGTTTCTTTTCATCCGCAACTGGGTATCACGCCCGGCACCGGTGTGTTGTTTTACTTTAAAAAGAAAGCCGTATGAAAAGAGCTGCAATGGCCTTGCTGTTTTTTATAAACACCGGTCTTTCTTTGGTGTCCTCGGCACAATCCGATCCTGAACAGGAACTGGAGAACCTTACGGCTGTTACTGAAACAGAAAATGAGGATGATCAGTCGTTGCAGGAACTGGAGCAGTTGCGTAAAAATCCGGTAAACCTGAATGAGGCGGATGAACAAGAATTAAGAAAACTACTGTTTCTTAATGAACTCCAGATCGTTTCTTTTATCAGGTACCGGCGACTCACGGGAAAACTTTTGCATTTATTGGAATTACAATCCGTGCCTGGCTGGGACCTGAATCTGATCCGGCAGTTAATGCCCTTTGTGCGGGTGGGTGCTGTGATGCCGGTGGTTGCAGAGGCCGGGCATCGGTTCAGTCATGGAGAACACCAGCTTCTGTTTCGGTACGGACAGGCACTTACCCGCGGAGAAGCGTATCGGAAACCTGTGGAAGAAAACGGCTATCAGGGAAGTCCCATGCAGTTATTATTCCGGTATACCTATCGGTACAAGAACAACCTGCAGTATGGAATACTGGGGGAGAAGGATGCGGGGGAATCATTTTTCAGGAGAGGGCAGCAAGCCGGATTTGACTTTTACTCGTTTCATTTATTTGCCCGGCGGATGGGGATCATTGAATCGCTGGCCATTGGCGATTTTAGTGTGAACCTGGGTCAGGGGCTGATTCATTGGCAAAGCCTCGCATTTAAAAAAAGCACAGCGATCACGGCAGTAAAAAGGCAGGCGGCCGTGCTTCGCCCTTATCATTCGGCAGGTGAGTATAATTTTCACCGGGGTGCAGGGATAACGATCCGGAAGGGAAGGGTAGCTTCCACCCTGTTTTTTTCCCTGCGTAAATTAAGTGCCAATGTGCAGCAGGATACGCTGCAAGGGGAAGCGTATGTCAGCTCCGTATTAAGCGGCGGATATCACCGGAACAGCAGTGAACTGGAAGACAGGCATACCCTGTCCCGATTTTCGGCAGGTGGCAACCTGCAATACCGCTTCCGGCAGGGTCATATAGGGTGGAATGGAATTTATTACCGGTATGGGTTGCCCCTGCAAAAGCGGCCAGAGCCATATAACCTGTACGTATGGCGGGGCAGCGCCTGGGCGAATGCGTCTATTGATTACAGTTACACCTGGCGCAATCTTCATTTTTTTGGCGAAGCGGCCCTTGACCCGTCCGGTCATACAGGGCTGCTCAATGGTCTGTTGCTGAGTGTGGATCCCAGGGTGGATCTTTCGCTGGTACAGCGGAAGTTGCCGGCGGCCTTTCAACCGGTGCAGGGCAATGCGTTTACGGAAAACACCCTTCCGTCCAATGAAACGGGTTTATATACAGGGATCAGTATCCGGCCCCGGGCTGACTGGAAGCTGGATGCCTATCTTGACCTTTACCGGTTTCCCTGGTTGAGGTACCGGGCCGATGCGCCGGGGGGAGGCTGGGAGGGGGTGTTGCAGATCAGTTATGCCCCTGCCCGGGATTTGCTGCTTGTTTCGAGGTACCGGAGAGAAACCAAGACCGGTAATGTGGCTGATGATATGGCCGCTATACAACCAACCGGGCCCGTTGACCGGGAAAGCTGGCGTACACAGCTGAATTATACATTCAATCCGCAGTGGGTGGTCAGGAGCCGGGTGGAACTGGTTTGGTATAACCGGGGAAAAGCGGGAAGTGAAAATGGATTCATGCTGTTTATGGATATGATTTACAAGCCTTTACTGAAACCCTGGTCGGGTGGGATCCGGCTGCAATATGGGGAAACAGAGGGCTATAATTCCCGTATCTATGCCTATGAAAACGATGTGTTGTATAGTTATGCAATTCCGGCATTCTCAGGTAAGGGCTACCGGTATTATCTGAATTTTCAGCGTGATGTGGGAAAGCGATGGTCGTTTTGGTTAAAATGGGCCCAAACGTTTTTTTTGAAGAAAAAGTATTCGGATGGGCTTGAGACAGGGGCTGCGGCCCCTGCCGGATCAGGGTTCAAGATCCAGTTGCGATACATATTTCAATAATTATCAATACTATCAGTGTCAATAAATTTTGGCCATTTTTAACTATTTGTTAAAAAAAAAATTAACTTGCCGCAGCATTATCGAAGCCATTTCTGTCTTTGATAAGCATCCTTACCCACGAAAATTTATCGGATTTCCCTGATAATCAATGCTTTTAAATTTTAAAAATTAACGTTAACATGAGAAAAATTGCATCACTGTTCACGATGCTAATGCTTTTTTCTGTATTAGCATTCGGTCAAAACCGGACAATCTCCGGAACTGTGACCGATGAAAAGGGCGACGCTGTGCCCGGCGCATCTGTAAGGATTAAAGGAGTTCGTACTGGTGTTGCTGCCGATAACTCCGGCAAATTCAGCATTTTAGCCAATACCGGCGACGTACTGGTGGTGTCTGGTACCAACATCGAAACCATTGAAGTAACGGTTGGTGCTGGTAACTCTGTAGCCATTCAGGCGAAATCTAAAGCTACTACCGGTACTGAGGTAGTGGTTACCAGTGCTTATGGTATGAAAAAGTCCTTACGGAACGTTTCTACCAACACACAGGTGGTAACCGGTGAGCAATTGAACACGATCCGTCAGACCAACCTGAACAATGCCCTTGCCGGTAAAGTTTCAGGTCTGCAGGTAAGAAGTCAGTCTTCTGCCAAGCTTGGTAATGCCGGTACTGGTTCACTGCGTCTCCGTGGTGAAACCGGTTTTGGTGGTGGTGGTGAGCCTATCTATGTAGTAGATGGTACTATTCTCCCCAACATCAACGACGTGAACATGGATGATGTGGAAGACCTGACTGTATTACAGGGGCCTGCTGCCGCTGCGATCTTCGGTCCGCAGGGTGCACGTGGTGCCATTGTAATCACGCTGAAAAAAGCAAAAAAGAATGCCAAAGGTGTGGGTGTTGAGGTTAACCTCGGTGCTCAGCTGGATAAAGTATATATCCTGCCTAACTACCAGAATTCTTATGCAGGTGGTAACACACAGGACCTGATGAAGTATACCTGGAAAGCAGGCGATCCTGAACTGTGGAAGCGTCTGGATGGCAAATATTACCATGACTATTCTGATGATGCCAGCTGGGGTCCCCGTATGGTAGGTCAGGAATATATTCCCTGGTACTCCTGGTATGATGGTCACCGCTATGCCGGTACCACTACTTCCCTGGTTGCTCAGCCGGACAATGCCCGTGATTATTATAATACCGGTATCGTGCTGAATAACTCTATCAGTTTCTCAAAAGCTACTGATAACGTTTCCCTGCGTATGGGTTTCAACAATGTGGATGCCAAGGGTCTGATCCCCACCACCCGGTTGAAAAAGAACGTATTTAATATGAGTGGTTCTATTGAACTGACCAAGAAGCTGACTGCTTCTATCAATTTCAACTATGCCACCCAGATCCTGAACGGTGAATTTGATGACCAGTATTCCAACCAGACTACCGGTTCATTCAACC